>NZ_RAWF01000208.1:0-17598 GCF_003612075.1 Corallococcus sp. CA041A | reverse complement strand
GAAGCGGGTGTCGGCGGGGCGGCCGGTGAAGGTGGGGGGGATGATGATCTGCCGGCAGATGCCGCCCACGGCGAAGGGGATCTGCTTCATCTCGCTGGAGGACGAGACGGGGATCGCCAACCTGGTGGTGCCCTCGGAGGTGTATGCGCGGTGCAGGCAGGAGATCCACGGCGCGCTGTTCCTCGTGGGGGAGGGGATGTTGGAGCGCTCGGGGAAGGTGACGAACGTGAAGACGCGCAGCGTGGTGTCCGTGAGGCAGTGAGACGTAGGAACACCGCGCTACATCTGCACGTCTGTTCCCGTGATCCGTGGACGGATGGGCAGGAATACCCACGGGGGCATGGAACAACCCGTATTGCTAGCGATATAGGTTGCTTCTGTCTGGAGTGTAGTAGCGTGGATCAGAACGGGAGGGTACTCAGTGCGCAACAGTCTTCGGTGGTTGGGGTCGCTGCTCGATCGCGTGGGCCTGTCTGAAGTGGTGGAGGAGGCGAGCGATTGGGTTCGGTACTACGCGCAGGGCAAGCCGCCCGTGAGCGAGCCTGCCCGGACCCGCGTCTCTCGCCCGGTGCACTCCGAGGCCCCGCGCGCGTCCGTGCATGAGGTGATCGAGTCCCTGCGCAACGCGATTCCGGATCGCCAGGTGGACGCGACGGTGGTGGGGGTCCCCTTCGAGGGCCGCATGGAGCTGGCGCAAGCCGCCCGTCGCAAGACGGCGCCCAAGGCGAAGAAGGCCGCGAGCAAGAAGAGCGCGGCGAAGAAGGCCCCGGCCGCGAAGAAGGCGGCGCCCGCGAAGAAGAAGAGCGCGGCGAAGAAGGCCCCAGCCGCGAAGAAGGCGGCTTCGTCCGGAGCCACGAGCGAGGACGCGGTGTCGGTGCTGGAGACCGCGCTGCGAGGCCATGCGCGCCAGAAGGACCTGGTCTCCGCGGGCAAGGAGAAGGATCAGCTCCTGCGCTCGCTGATCCCGCTGTACCTGGCGAAGTCGCTGGACGTGGAGGTGACGTCCGGAACGACGTCGCGTTTCTGGAGCGGGCTGGGCGTGACCTACGCCGCGCCGAACGCGGCCAAGGCGCTGCGCCTGCACGCCGGCTACGCCCAGGACACCAAGAAGGGCAAGGCCATCACCGCGAAGGGCGTCCGCTACGTGGAAGACGCCCTCACGCAGGCCGCGAAGTAGCTCCTGCCGGGCCAGATGCCGCGCCTTTGCTGCCCACTCAAGTACGGCATCCGCCGTGTTTGGGCATGGGCAGCGATTGCTTGCATGGTGTCTTGCGCCACGACTGGGCTTCAGCCGGAGACTCAGGCTGACTCAAGCGAAGCCATTTCTTCTGCTGTCTTTGAATGGCCAGAGGGCCTGGAGCCCATGGCGACGCTGGATGGACCTGCCATCCTGGCGTCCCATGCGGCCCTCCAGGATGTCGTGAGCCGTTTCCCCAAGGCGCGCCGGAATGAATGCATCTTCACGGCGCGAGCCCTGGAGGTCGTCGTCGGCGAGGGGAAGGGCGTCTACATCGTCCGGGTGAACCGGCGCGTCGACCACTGTGAGGGAATCGGACCTGGTGGCAGCTTCGAGCTCGACTGGTTCGAGCTCTATGCCGTCTCGCCCGAGGGCCGGATCATCGAGCGGTATCAGTACGCGCCGTGAATCCGCCTCAATCCCTCGCGGATCGTGAGCCCGGGACCGGCAGGTTGTCCGTCCGCCGGTATGTGGCCACCACGGAGTACTTCGTGTCCGCCGTGTGATTCCGGCTCGCCGCGTGGAACAGCCGCGCGTGGAAGAGCAGCACGTCCCCGGGGAACAGTCGCACGTACTGCGCGCCTTCGATGAGCGCCGCGTTCTCCGGCAGGTCCGACCGCAGGAACAGCCGCGCGTCGTAGCGCTCCGGCGCGAACTGCATCCGGTGCGTGCCGGGCAGCACCTTCAGGCCGCCGTTCTCCGGCGTCTCCGGGCCCAATGCCAACCACGTGGAGATCAGCTCCGGCCGCGTGAAGGCCCAGTAGCGCACGTCTTGGTGCCAGCCCGTGTCCGAGGAGAAGCGCGGCTGCTTCGTCATCACGCAGTTGTGGTGCGCCCGCGCCTGCACCACCGGCCCGTCCAGCAACTGCCCCAGCGCCTCCATCATCCGCGCGTCGTCGAACCACGCCGCGAACAGGGGAGCGCGCCCATGCGCCTTCAGCAACCGCCTCACCGTCCGCCCGCCCTCGGCGTCGACGCTCGCCGGTGAGCCCGGATAGGCGACTTCGGCCTCGTACTCCACCGGGCCGTCACCGGAGGCGAGCTGCTCCTGGATCACGGCCCGCATCCGTGTACACGTCCCGCCCTCCACGAAGGACGGCAGGACGAGATACCCATCGGTGGCGAAGCGCTGGCACTGCTCGGGGCTCAGGACGGACATGGCGCCCGCTTCTTAATGGCGGCGCCCGCCGCATGCACCTGTCGCGATGCCTCAGCTCAGCAGCCGCGAATCATCCAGGTCGATTTCATCCTGGATGAGGTCCACGCCGTTCTGCCGGAACCGCCGCGCCGCCGCCCGGCTGCGCGGGCCGTGCCCGTGCTCCAGGCACCACTGCGCGTGCTCGCTGAGCAGCGCCAGCTCCAGCGTGCGCCCCAGCGTCAGGGAGAAGCGCCGCGCCCCGGCCTCCATCGTGGTGGGGTTCGCCATCGCGCCGGACACCCAGGCCCGCGCGTGCTCCAGCGCGTCGTGCGCCGTCTTCACGCACGGCCGCAGGCCCGCGTCCGTCACCTTCGACAGCCGGCTCTCCACCTCGTGGAAGAACGCCTCCAGCGTGCCTTCCTTCGCCAGCGCGCGCAGCGAATCCAACGACAGCACGTTCGTCGTGCCCTCCCAGATGGACAGCACCTGCGCGTCCGCCTGGATGCGCGGCAGGCCCGTGTCCTCCACGTAGCCCGCGCCGCCGAAGGACTCCGTCACCTCCGACGTGATGTGCACCACCTGCCGGCCCGTCGTCAGCTTCGCCAGCGGCGTCACCAGCCGCTGCAACAGCAACTCCTGCTCCGTCGCCGTGCGCGTCTCCAGCTTGCCCAGCAGCTCCACCCCGCGGAACGCCAGCAGGAAGCCCGCCTGGAACTCCGCCTCCAGCCCCGCCAGCGTGTCCATGTGCAGCGGCTTCTCGGACAGCGGCGCGCCGAACTGCACCCGGCGCTTCGCATAATCGTGCGCCAGCGCCATCGCCCGGCGCATGCTCCACGTGGCGCCCATCGCGTTCCAGGTGCGCGTCACGTTCAGCATCATCGCCATGTTGCGGATGCCGTCCGTCAGCCCCGCCACCGGCACCGCCAGCGTCCCGTCCAGCGTCAGCTCCGCAGTGGGCACCTTGCGCGTGCCCATCTTGTCCTTCAGCCGGTTGATCTGGATGCCGTTGAGCCGGCCCTGCGCGTCCCGCGTCTCCACGAAGAAGAGCGCCAGCCCCTTGCCGCCGGGGCCGTTGCCCGTGGGCCTCGCCAGCGTCAGCGCCATCTGCGCCGTCGTCGCGGACGTGAACCACTTCGTGCCGTGCAGCCGCCAACCCTCGGGAGACTGCCGCGCCTCCGTCAGAGTGAGCCCCACGTCCGAGCCACCCGTGCGCTCCGTCATCCACTGGCCGGACGTCCAGAAGGTCGCCGGATCGCGCGACGTCAGGTGGGGCAGGGCGTGGTCGATGAGCGCCTGGTTGCCCAGCGACAGGAGTGACCGCGCCGCGCCGTCCGTCATCGCCAGCGGGCACGAGTAGACGTCCAGCGACGGCTGCACCAGATAGTTCAACGCGAACTGGTGCACGCGGCTGAGCGCGCCGCTCTTCTGCTCGTAGGCCACCGCGACCAGGCCCTTCTTCGCGGTCAGCGCCTCCGCCTCCTTCCACAGCGGTGACACCTCGATGTGATCAATGCGCTGACCCCACGGGCTCCATTGCGTGAGCACGGGCTCGTTCAGCCGGTCGCGCTGCTGGAACTCGTAGAAGTACTTGCCTCCCAGCTCTCCCAGCTCTCGGAAGTCATCCTGGAGCGAACGAAACATGTCCTCCGGAAGGGTACGGGCGAGGTAGCCCTGCAGGAACGCGTCGTCGTCGTACTGGTTGCCAAGACCGGGGGGCGCCTGGAAGAAGCTCATGGGCCGAAGTTAACACCGCTGACACGACGGTGGGGTACAGTGACCTCCCCCCCCGCCGGAGCTGTGATGGCTGACTTCACCCGCAGGCCCCCACCTGGCCCAGGTCCGTCTTCGCTCGGCGCCGAGCAGGACGAGAATCGCAACATCACCCCGCTGGAGACGCCCGCCGCGCAGGCGAACCCCGTCCTGTCCGCGCCGCCCCGTCCGCGCGCGCCCGCACCCGCCGGTGCGGCCCTGGGCGCGGAGCCGCGTCCGGAGCCCACCCGCTCCCGGCCCGCGGTGTCCGCCCCGCTGCCGTCCGTCATCTTCGATCCGATGCCGCGCCCCCGCGTGCCTCCCGCGCAGTCCGCGGGCGTGGCTCCGCCGGGCGCGCCGCCGCCGTTCGGCGAGGAGATGCTCGACGTGCAGACCGAGCGGCGCACCGCGCCCCCTGGCCCGCCTCCACCCGCGCAGGAGCCCGAACGTCGCGCGGCTCCCGGCATGGAGCGTCGCGGTCCCCCGGAGGCGGACCGCCGTGGCGCGCCCCCGGCGGGCCCTGACCGTCGCGGTGCCGCCTCGGCGCCGCAGCAGGGCTACGCAGGCCCGGAGCGGCGCGGCGTCCGGCGCGCCGATGGCTCGGACGCCCAGGCGACGAACCGCTTCTGGCCCGCGCAGCCCAAGACGCTCCAGGAGTCCGGCCTCAACGCGACCTTCGTGGAGGAGCTGGTCCTCAAGGCCATCTTCTTCGCGGGCGAGATGCGCGGCATGGACGTGGCCACGCGCCTGCAGCTGCCCAGCGCGCTGGTGGACGAGGTCATCGAAGGCCTGCGCCGGCAGAAGTACATCGACATCCGTGGCGGTGGCGGCTCCGGCGTGGGCCGCTCCACGATGATCTACCAGCTCACGACCTTCGTGACGGACGTGCTGCGGCAGATATTGGACCGCAACCGCTACAACGGTCCGGCGCCCGTGCCGTTCAACGAATGGGTCGCCGCCGTGAAGCAGCAGACCGTGCGCGGCAATCGCATCACCCGCCATCGCATGCAGGACAAGTTCGGCGACCTGATCATCCGCGACTACATCTTCGACGGAATCGGTCCGGCGATGAACTCCGGGCGCGCCATCTTCTTCTATGGCCCCCCGGGCAACGGCAAGACGGCCATCTGCCAGGGCATGGTCAACTGCTACGAGGGAGACATCTTCGTTCCGCACGCGCTGCTCGTCGACGACTTCGTCGTGAAGATGTTCGACGCGAACATCCACCGCGCGGTGGAGGACGAACCCGGCATGCCGTCGTATGACCGCCGCTGGGTGCGCTGCCGCCGCCCGCTCGTGGTGGTGGGCGGTGAGCTCACGCTGGAGATGCTCGACCTCGTCTACACGCCGGAGGTGAAGTACTACGAGGCCCCGTTCCAGATGAAGGCGTCCAACGGGATGCTCCTCATCGACGACTTCGGCCGGCAGAAGGTGTCCCCCAAGGACCTGCTCAACCGGTGGATCGTCCCGCTGGAGAGCGACGTGGACATCCTCACGCTCCACACCGGCAAGAAGCTCCAGGTGCCCTTCGACGTGTTCGCCGCGTTCTCCACGAACCTGGATCCCAGCGCCCTGGTGGATGACGCCTTCCTGCGCCGCGTCCGCTACAAGCTGGAGGTGCAGCGCCCGGACGAGGAGCAGTTCCACGAGATCTTCCAGGTGATGTGCAGGAAGCGCGGCGTGCCCTACGACGCGCGCGCCGTGGACTACCTCATCGACGAGCACTACCGCCCGCACCACCGGCCCTTCGCCGCGTGCCAGCCTCGCGACCTGTTGGATCAGGTCATCGACATGGCGAACTACCAGGGCCAGACGCCGCGCCTGGATCCCGCGCTGCTGGACGCCGCCGTGCGCAGCTACTTCGTGCGCTTCGACAAGCCGGCGGACTCCTCGCCCACCGCCGCGTCCGCCCGCTGAAGCGGCTGGGGGCCGTCCCCCGCGAACGGCCCCCACGGCGACGGCTGGAGCCACGTGCGCACCGTCTCCACGGGCACGTTGGCCAGCACGTCCACGATGGACAGCCCCGTCACGAAGCGCCCCTCGCGCCCCTGCGCGTAGTCCGGGTGGCGGAAGCGCTGCCACAAGAGGCGCATGTCCACCGCGCGGAAGCGCTCCGGCTTCAGGTACACCGTGGAGCCCGTCCCCGAGTAGTACGTGTGCGCGCCCGTCTGGAGGCAGTACTCCACCAGCCGCTGCGTCTTGTCCTCGCCCCGGCGCTCCAGCGTGGACGAAAGCACCAGGTTCGGCTCCAGGCCCAGCGGTGCGTGGAACAGCGCCATGCTGGACAGGAGCACGCGCAACAGCGACCCCGGGCCGGACTCGCGCGCGGCGGCGTCGTAGAAGGGCTCCAGCAGCGGCAGCACCTGCGCGCGGAAGTGCGGCCGTCCTCCGTAGAGCGTCACCATTGCCTGGAGGTGCTTGCGCGCCCAGGGCTGGCTCTGATCCACCGTCAGGTCGCGGATGCGCGTGTCGCGGTGCGGATCCTCCAGCGGGATGGACAGCCACTGGAAGCCCGGCTCGGACGGGGGCGGCGTGGGCACGCCGTGGGGCAGGGCGACGCGCGTGCGGCGCTGCCAACCGCGCCGGAGCCACTGCACGTCGTCCAGCACCACCAGCGTCCCGGCGCGGGCCACCTGCTCGTAGAAGTCCACCCACGGCAGGTAGTGGGGCTGCTCGGCGACGAGGACTCCAGGGTGTCCGGACACGCCCGGGATGATAGGGCCTTTCAGCCGCCGCGCACCGGGTGACGGAACATCGGAGGGAACACGCGCGGGGCCTTCTTCTTGCGCACGCAGGTGGTGTCCGCGCTCATGTAGCAGGCGGAGAACGCGCGCCGCCGCTGTCCGGGCCGGCCGCGCCCGGAGCGGTGCCAGACGTGGTTGTGTACGAGCAGCGCCTCTCCGGCCCGCACGGGCAGGGGCACCACGTGTCCTTCCGCGTCCGCCGCCTCCACGCGGTCCGGAGGAATCACGCCGCCCAGTGACGTCACCAGGCCCGCGCGGTGACTGCCCGGAATCACCTCCAGACAGCCGCCGCCTTCTGGCGCGTCGTCCAGCGCGGTCCAGATTTGAAGGTCCGGCTCGCGCGTGAGGCCCCACAGCTTTCCGCCGTCCTGGTGGAAGGGCAGGTTGCTGCCGCCCGCGGGGCCCTTGTGGAAGAGGATGGCGCGGTACAGGACGATGTCGCCGGGGATGCGCGCGCGGGCGATCCGTTCGAACAGCGGGTTCTCCATCCACGCGAGGAAGCGCGGATCCTTCTCCAGCTTCTCCAGCTTGCGGTAGTCCAGGGACGGACCCTGCCAGCCCAGCCCCAGGGGCGCGTCCTCGTAGCGGCCGGTGGTGGCGTCCGGCTGGAAGAACATCCCCGGGTACACCACGCGGCCGAGCATCAGGTCGTCCGCCCGCTCGCGCAGCGCTTCCACGCCCGCGTCGTCCAGCACGCGGCCCAGGCGCGCGAAGCCGTGCGCCTCGTAGTGGGCGAGCACGGCCGCCACGTCCAACCCTTCCGCCTCCACGCTGATCATCGCGCGCACCATTGCCTGGAGGCCCCGGCGCGTCCAGCCTTGGCCTGCGCGGACAGGGGAGGGCGCACTCGTGGGAGGGGCTGTCGGCACTTGCACCCGCGCCTGCCCGGCCGCATGGTGGGCGGGGATGCCCTACCGTCGCGCCACGCACCTCGTCTCCGCCCCGGATGGCACCCGGGTGGCGGTCCACACCCACAGCTCGGGCACGCCGGAGGAGGGCCGCGACGCCGCGCTCGCGGACCGCTCCACGGTGTTGCTGACCAACGGCATTGGCACGTCGGAGAACTTCTGGCGCCACATCGTCGCCGACCTGGAGCAGGACCACCGCGTGGTGCACTGGGACTACCGCGGCCATGGCATGAGCGAGGAGTCGCGCGACAACGACTACCGCGTCCAGGTGCACGTGGACGACCTGGAGCGCGTCACCGAGGCGGCCATGGCGCGCGGCGACGGCAAGCCCCCGCACCACATCGCCTTCTCCATGGGCGTGCGCATCCTGCTGGAGCTCTACCGCCGCCGGCCGGATCTGGTGCCGTCCATGACGCTCATCGCGGGGACGCCGGGCGTGCCGGGCTCGGCGGATCCGCGCTGGGGATCCCGCTTCGCGTTGTCCGCCGCGAAGGGGGTGCTGGCCGCGGGGACGCCCTGGGTGCCGGTGGTGGCGCCCGCGGTGAAGGCCTTCCTCGCCACCCCGCTGGCGGATCCGCTGGCGCGGGCCGTGGGCGCGCTGCGGCCCCGGGCTCCGCGCGAGGACATCGCCGAGTTCCTGGACGCGCTCTACCACATGAGCGCTCAGGCCTATTGGCGCACGCTGCGAGGCCTCACGGAGGGCCACGCCTGGGACGTCCTCCCCTCCATCCGGGTGCCCGTGCTGATCATCGCCGCGAGCGATGACGTCCTCGTGCCCCTGTCGGAAGTGCAGCGGCTGCACCGCGCGCTGCCCCAGGCCTACTGGCTCCAGGTGGATGACGCCGGCCACGCGGGCCTCCTGGAGGCCGGGACGGAGATCGCCCAGTCCGTTCGGGGCTTCCTGGATGCGCATGGATTGGCGGATTGAGCCTCCCCGCAAACCCCCGGGACTCCTGGCTGAAGCCGGGCCGGTCCGGATGACCCATCCGCACTGCCAGGTCTTGAGAAATCCGTGACCCGGAGGGTTCCATGGCCGTGAGCGAGAAGTCACGGGGAGGGGTTTGCGTCGGCCTGTAATTTTGTGGTTTGTGAGGAGGCTCAGTACTCAACACGGAGTCTCCATGTCCTGGTCTTCCCGGCACCTGCTGGTCCCTTTGTCAGCGGTGCTGTTGGTGTTGTCGGCGTGCGGTGGTGATGACGACAAGAACCCTGTCTGCGGCAACGGCATCATCGAGAGTGGCGAGGCGTGCGACGACGGCAACCGCGTCGAAGGCGACCGCTGCAACAACAGCTGTCAGGTGACCACGCCCACGAACGACGCGGGCACGAACACGGACGCGGGCACTGACGCTGGCACGGAGACGGACGCCGGCACGGAGACGGACGCCGGCACGGAGACGGACGCGGGCACCGAGACGGACGCCGGCACGGCCACCGACGCGGGCACCGAGACGGACGCCGGCACGGCCACCGACGCGGGCACCGAGACGGACGCCGGCACGGTGACGGACGCGGGCACGGAGACGGACGCAGGTACGACCACCGATGCGGGCACCGAGACGGACGCCGGCACGGAGACGGACGCGGGCACCATCGACGCGGGCACGGATGCCGGCACGGAGACGGACGGCGGCGCCACGGACGGCGGCCCGGCTCCGGACGCGGGCACGGGTTCGGACGCGGGCACCGACGCGGGCACCACGGCGACGCTCAGCGCGCTGGAGCCGGCCGCGGTCTTCGCGCGCTCGGGCACCACGGGTGAGACGATTCCGGAGCCGCTCGCGGTGTCGCTGAGCGCCAACGCCACCACGGACGTCGTGGTCCAGGTCACCTCGTCCAGCCCCTCGGTCGTCATCGCCAACAGCGGCCAGGTGACTGTGCCCGCGGGCTCGCGCTCCGCGGCGATCATCGTGACGGCGAACGACGCGGCGGGCTCCGCCAAGGCGACGCTGACGGCCACGCTGGGGGGTGACTCGCGCACCGCCACCGTGCGCGTGCTCGGTGCGACGGAAGCGGCCTCGCTGGCGTTCCTGTCGCCGGAGACGGTGTCCCTGGCCGCCGGTCAGACGGCCAACGTCACCGTGACGCTCGACATCCCGGCCGCGGCGGCCACGTCCGTGGCGCTGTCCACGACGGGCAACGTGGGCTCCGTGCCGGCCACCGTCACGGTGCCGGCCAACGAGCTCTCCGCGAAGTTCGTCTTCACCGCCGGCGCCGCCGGTTCGACGGGCACCATCGTGGCCACGCTCAACGGCCAGTCCGTGTCCGCCCAGGCGCAGATCACCGCCGCCCCCACGACGAACCACGTCGTCATCAGCGAGCTCGCGGGCGCAGGCCCCGGCGGTGCGGGCGACGAGTTCGTGGAGCTCTACAACCCGACGAACGCGGAGGTGAACATCGGTGGCTGGAAGCTCCAGTACAAGAGCGCCACCGGTAACGCCTACACCGGCTCCTTCACGCTGCCGACCACCGCGCGCATCGCGGCCCACGGCTTCTTCCTGCTGACCAACCGGGACTACGTGGGCACGGTCACCACCGACAGCAGCTGGGGCACCACCTTCTCCATGGGCGCCGCCGTCGGCCACGTCCGCATCGGGCCCGCGGCGATGGGCACCACTCCGGGTGACACGAACGCGGTGGACACGGTGGGCTTTGGCGCCACGGCGGACTCCGCGGAAGGCAAGAGCCCTGTCACCGGGACGATCGCGACCAACGGAAGCATCGAGCGCAAGGCCAACGCTGGCTCGTCCTCGGCCACGATGGAGGGCGGCTCGGACGCGGCGAAGGGCAACAGCTACGACACCAACGTGAACAGCGCGGACTTCATCCTCCGCACCACGCGCAACCCGCAGAACAAGGCGAGCGGTACGGAAACGCCTTGACGCACTGAGCAGTGACCGGCCCCCACCGTCCGTCCAGGAACGGTGGGGGCTGGAAATACCCGCGCGCTTTCGCCATAAGCGGGGGCGTGCGAGTCGTCTCCTGGAACGTCAACGGTCTGCGCTCCATCCACCGCAAGGGCTTCCTCCCGTGGCTGTCCAAGGCCCGGGCGGACATCGTGGGGCTGCAGGAGGTGCGCGCCCGCGTGGAGCAGCTCCCCGCGGAGGTGCGCGCCCCCCGTCGTTGGAAGACCCACTTCGTGGCCGCGGAGCGCCCCGGCTACAGCGGCGTGGGCCTCTTCAGCCGCCACGAACCGGACGACCTCACCACCACCCTGGACGCGCCGGAGATGGACGCGGAGGGCCGCCTCCAGTTCGCCCGCTACGGCAAGCTCACCGTGGTCAACGGCTACTTCCCCAACGGCAACGGGAAGGACCGGGACCTCTCCCGCATCCCCTTCAAGCTGGACTTCTACCGCCGCCTCTTCGCGCGCCTGGAGAAGCCCCTGCGCGACAAAGAGCGCGTGCTGGTGATGGGAGACTTCAACACCGCCCACCGCGACATCGACCTGGCGCGCCCGCGCGAGAACCGCGAGACGAGCGGCTTCCGTCCGGAGGAGCGCGAGGAGTTCGACCGGTGGATCCGCGCGGGCTGGGTGGACACCTTCCGCCAGTTCAACGCGGAGGGCGGTCACTACTCCTGGTGGAGCCAGCGCGCCGGCGTGCGCGAGAAGAACATCGGCTGGCGCATTGACTACGTGCTCGCCACCCCCGCGGCGCTCGCCTTCGTGAAGAAGGCGTCCGTGCACCCGGACGTCCACGGATCGGACCACTGCCCGGTGAGCGTGGACCTGGACCCCGCGGTCCTCACCTGAACCCCCTCATACCCAAGGGATACCTCTCATGAACGCACTGCTCTCCATCTGGACCTGGGTCGAGGTGGGCCTCGTCGCCCTGGTGGGCTTCTTCGTCCAGCTCTCCCTGTTCATCCTCACGTTCCTGTTCGACAAGCGCCGCTACGTGGCGGGCCGCTGCTTCCGCCTGGTGGGGGTCACCGCCGCGAAGCTCACGCCCTTCTGGCGCTTCGGCGTGCATGGGAACGTGCCGGACCGCGTGGCGCCCAACACCGTGGTGGTGAGCAACCACGAATCCAACGCGGACTGCTTCCTCATCTCCTTCCTGCCGTGGGAGATGAAGTGGCTGGGCAAGCGGAGCCTCTTCAAGGTGCCCGTGGTGGGCTGGATGATGAGCCTCGCCGGGGACGTCTCCGTGGAGCGCGGCGACCGCGACTCGGCCACCGGCGCCATGGCGCGCTGCAAGGAGTGGATGCTCAAGGGGATGCCGGTGATGATCTTCCCGGAGGGCACGCGCTCCAAGACGGATGAGCTGCTGCCCTTCAAGGACGGCGCCTTCCGGCTCGCCATCGAGATGCAGGCGGACGTGCTGCCCCTGGCGGTGAGCGGCACGCGGCTGG
This sequence comes from Corallococcus sp. CA041A, assembly GCF_003612075.1. Lineage (NCBI taxonomy): Bacteria > Pseudomonadati > Myxococcota > Myxococcia > Myxococcales > Myxococcaceae > Corallococcus > Corallococcus sp. CA041A. The sequence continues at coordinate 5,469 of NZ_RAWF01000208.1, read as the reverse complement.
CGCTGCCCAAGCACTCGTGGCGCTTCGCCACGTCGCGAGGGCTGGTGACGGTGGGTACGCCCATCTCCACCAAGGGGATGACGATGGACGACGTGGAGTCGCTCAAGAACCAGGCGCGCGCCCAGATTGAAGCCCTGCGCGCTTCGCTCAAGCCGTTGACGGGGGGCTCTGCCTCCGTGCCGGCGTCGGAAGCCAACGCCGCTCGCTGAGCGGCCGGCGGGCCGGGGCACGCGTGTTTGTCCAGGAACGCACGTACCCCAGATTGTTGAGCCTTCACGCGGGGGCTGGACTATGGAGTCCACCCGGGGCCGGTTCTCTCGGTCCGGCTCGGCGCCTGGCGCCCAGGAAGGAAGCGCGTGATGACGCCGGGCGGTCCACGTGAAGAGCAGCGGGTGGCCACGGGCATCCCCGGCCTGGACACCGTGCTGTGCGGCGGCCTGCGCAGGGGCCGCATGTACATGGTCCTGGGCCTGCCGGGCGCGGGCAAGACCATCCTCGCCAACCAGATCTGCTTCCATCAGGCGGCCCAGGGCCACCGGGTCCTCTACCTCACGCTCCTGGCCGAGTCGCACACGGAGCTGGTGAGCAACCTCCAGACGCTGTCGTTCTTCGACCCGGCCTGCGTGCCGGGGAAGATCAGCTACCTGAGCGCCTTCACCATCCTGGAGCAGGGCGGGCTGGAAGCGCTCGCGGAGCTGATCCGCAAGGAGATCAAGGCGCACAAGGCCTCGCTGCTCGTGCTGGACGGACTGCTGGCGGCGGAGGAGCTGGCGCCGTCGCGGCAGGCGCTCAAGAAGTTCATCCACGGCCTCCAGGTCGTGACGGGCCTCATCGGCTGCACCACGGTGGTGCTCACCACCGGGGGGGACAAGGGCCTGCGCGCGGAGCACACCATGGTGGACGGCCTTCTGGTGCTCCAGCAGCGGACCTTCGGGGTGCGCACCCTGCGCGAGCTGAGCGTGCGCAAGTTCCGGGGCAGCGCTTACAAGATGGGGCAGCACGGCTTCGAGATCACCGCTGACGGGCTCACCGTCTATCCCCGCCTGGAATCCATGGTGGACGGCAACCTGGTGCCCGGCGCGGGGAAGCGCGAGCGCGACGCCTTCGGCGTGGCCGGCCTGGACTCGATGCTCAAGGGCGGCGTGCCCGCGGGTTCCACCACCATCCTCCTGGGGCCTCCGGGCAGCGGCAAGACGCTGCTGGGGTTGAGCTTCCTGGCGGAAGGCGCCCGCCAGGGGGAGCGCAGCCACTACTTCGCCTTCTATGACGCGCCAGAGCGGATGCTCGCGCAGGCGGCGGGCGTGGGCCTGCACCTGCAGCCCCTGATGGAGTGCGGGGACCTGGAGGTGAGCTTCCGGCCGCCCACGGAGAACATCCTCGACAAGCTGGGCACGGAGCTGTTGACCATCGTGCGCAGCGGCCGGGTGCGCCGCATCTTCCTGGACGGCTACGAAGCGCTCCGCCGCGCCTCCACCCGCAATACGCGGGTGGCGCGCTTCCTGGCGGCGCTCGTCAACGAGTGCCGGGTGCGCGAGGTGACGCTCATCTACACCGCCGAGGCCACCTCCGCCTTCGGCCCGGAGGTGAAGTTCCCTCTCAAGGGCATCTCCATGGTGGCGGAGAACATCCTGTTCCTGCGCATGGTGGAGCTGCACTCCGGGCTGCGCCGCTTCATCGCGGCGCTCAAGGTACGCAACAGCGCCTACGATCCCGCCCTGCGCGAGCTGGAGATCACGAACAAGGGACTCAAGGTCGGCCAGCCCTTCGCGGAAGGGCAGATGTTGATGACGGGGCTCGCGCGCACGCGGACTCCGGAGCCGACCCCCGTGCCGAAGCCGCGCCGCAAGCCGCGCGCGGGCACCGTGTCCTCCGCCAGGGCGACCTCGCCGAAGCCGCGCCGGAACGTCCGCAAGCGCCGAGGCACGTGACCATGGGGCCCGTCCTCATCGTCGACGACGAGTTCGGCATCGTGGAGGCCGTCCGGGACCTCCTGTCCGACGAAGGCTACCGCACGGCCACGGCGCTCAACGGCCGCGAGGCCCTGGAGCGGATGCGCCAGGAGCGCCCGTCGATGATCCTGCTCGACTACATGATGCCGGTGCTCAACGGGCCCGGGGTGCTGGAGTCCATGCAGAAGGACCCGGCCCTGCGCGACGTCCCGGTGGTGATGATGAGCGCCAGCCCGCCGGACTTCTGGCAGCACCTGCCGTGCGCGGGCTTCCTGCCCAAGCCCTTCGACATCGAGCAACTGCTGGGCATGGTCCGACGCATGATCGGCCCGCCGCCAGTGACGCACTGACGGCCTGTCAGGGATTGAAGTCGGTCACAGCCCATGACTGTGACAGGTGAACCATGAAGCCTTCGTTTCTCTTCGTTCTCGTGGCCGCTGCTTCGGCCTTGTGGGCTTGTTCCTGGCTGCCCGGCACGAAGGCTGAACCATCGGTGGAACGGTCGGCGCGCCTGAAGTCGGCGGTGACGGAGTCATGCATCAATGAAGGACTGCATCGACTCCGATTGCGGAGCACCGGCAAACTGGACAATCAGCTGTTCGTGGTTGCGGAGCCTGATGGGCCCTCAATGGCCCATCAGGTTCCTGTGATCATTCAGCATCACAAGGTTCTTGGGCCCTCCTTCATCCTGGTCGTCGTAACGACCCTGCCACGTGGCCGCGTGGGTGAGGCGGATTACCGGCAGGCGGAAGAGTGGACTGGAGAGGTCCTTCAGGGCGTTCTCGACGCGTGCAAGGCATCAGGCCCGGTGAGGTGCGTTCGTTGCCAGCATGATGCGTGCAACGTGCCCTGCACTCCTCGCTGAACGGGAAGTCAGCTGTAGAAGGTCATGAGCGAGCCCCTGGAACTGCGTACGGCAGCTCCAGGGGCTTTCTGCTTTGAGGCCGGACCCCGCGCGAAGCCGGGCACGGCGCACCGCATCAACCGGTTTACGCCGTGCAACGCGTTCTCGGCTGCTTGCAAATGGGTAAAGGGGGCTGGTATTTCTTCGTCAATCGAACGAACTCGCATGTTCGCGGTGGGCGGGGACGCAGGGCGGCTCCAGGTGGCAGGGGCCCCGGCGGCGGGAGACGGCGGTTTCTCCTCTGGCGGGTGGCTGTATGGGTGACGCGACGCGGCATGCGAGCGACGGATTCCAGCAGGTTTTGATTTCTTCGCCGTAAGAACGAAGTCATCCCAGCAAGACAACCCGGAGGGGATTCATGCTTCGCAACAAGCGTTTCGCGTGGACGTTGACGGCTGTCGGAGTTTTCGCGCTCGCGGGGCTCGTGGGGGCCTGTGATCCCGAGGACGACCCCACGCCTGGCACCCAGAACGACGCCGGTACCAAGACTGACGCGGGCACCAACACGGACGCAGGGACGAACACCGACGCGGGCACCAACACCGACGCGGGCACGGAGACGGACGCCGGGACGAACACGGACGCCGGCACGGAGACGGACGCGGGCACCGACGCGGGCACCCAGACGACGCTGCCCCTGGCGGTGGACGGCACCTGGGCTGCTAGTGGCTACATGGGTGACGGCGAGGAGAACGGCCTCGTGGACGAGCCCGTGTGCGCCACACCCCGCCCGGGCTCGGGCCTGGGGACCTGCCACAAGTTCACCTACACGAAGAAGAGCAAGAACTGGGCAGGCGTCTTCTGGCAGTACCCGGAAGGCAACTGGGGCAAGACCAACACGCCGGGCTTCCTGGTGCCGGACGGCGCGAAGGCCGTGACCTTCTACGCCTGGAGCGACAAGGGCGGAGAGACCGTCGACTTCTTCGTCGGCTACGGCCCTGACTCCCAGGACGGCTTCGAGAAGAAGCTCAGCCCGGCCGCAGTGCTGGCCACGACGCCCACCAAGTACACGCTGGACATCAGCAAGATCCGCTACGCCGACGTGGCGGCGGGCTTCGGCTGGTCCGCGGGAGGCCACGACGAGCCGTTCGTGTTCTACATCGACGACATCCAGTGGCAGTGACTCCCATCTGAGCGCCCCGTGCGCCCAACCAGGAACGTGAGCGGACGATGAAAGCGGGAACGGCGGTGTTGACGGTCGATGCGGCGGGCATGCGGGCGCAGAACAGCGGCCTGCTGCTCAACATGATCTGGCGCGAGCGTCAGATCTCCCGGGCGGAGATCGCCCGGCGCACGGAGCTCAGCCCGTCGACCGTCTCCGCCATCGTCGCGGACCTGGAGCACGCGGGCCTGGTGCGCAGCATTGGCGCCGGGGTCTCCCGCGGGGGCCGCCGTCCCACCCTCATCGGCTTCTGCGACGAAGCGTTCAGCCTGGTGGGCGTCGAACTGGGCGCCTCCCACGTCACCGTCGTCCTCACGGACCTTCGCGGCCGCGTGCGCACGCAGAGCAAGGCGAGCCACGCGGTGCGCGGCGATCCGGAAGGGTCGCTGCAGAAGGCGAAGGAGCTGGTCCAGGAGTGCCTGGAGGCCGAGCGCGTCCCGCGCCGCTCCGTCGTCGGCATGGGGGTGGCCGTGCCCAGCCCCGTGCACCCGGCGGCCCCCGGCAAGATGTCCCCCCTCATCCTCCCCGCGTGGAAGCACGTGGACGTGAAGGAGTGGTTCGAGACCACCTTCGACATGCCGGTGTTCGTGGACAACGACGCGAACCTCGGCGCGCTGTCGGAGTGCTTCTGGGGCGCGGGCTCCGGCGGCGAGGATCTCACGTACATCAAGCTGGCCACCGGTATCGGCGCCGGTCACATCATCCACGGCGACGTGTACCGGGGCGCCGGCGGAATGGCCGGTGAAATCGGCCACATCCCGGTCGACTCCAACGGCCCGCTCTGCGTGTGCGGCCTCAGGGGCTGCCTCGTCACCCTCATCGGCTCCACGGCGCTCACCGAACGCGCGCGCGAGCTCATGGGCACCCGCGGCCGCAAGGGCCCCACCGTGCGCGACCTGGTGGAGGGTGCTCGCACGGGTGACGCCGCCGCGAAGCAGATCATCGACGGCATGGGCGCCTACCTGGGCATCGCCGTGGGCGGCCTGCTCAACCTGTTGAACCCCGCCATCGTCGTGCTGGGAGGGGAGATCTCCTCCGTGGGCGAGATGCTGCTCGACCCCTTGCGCGCGTCCGTGCGGCAGCGCGCCCTGTCTGTCTCCATGGCGGAGACGCGCATCGTCACGTCGGTGCTGGGAGAGCGGGCCATCGCCGTGGGCGCGGCCACCCTGGTGCTCCAGGCGGCGCTGCGCGACCGCTCCCTCTTTCCCACGCAGCACGTCGGGAGAAGTGCATGACTTCGCGCCGTCTTGTCCTCGCCCTGGCCCTCTCGGGCCTGGGAATGGCTTCGTGTGATCCGGCAGCAGGTCTGGATAACAAGCAAAACGAGCAACCCAGGCCCGTCACGGAGCAGCCGGGCACGGGGTGGGAAGTCGTCTGGCAGGACGAGTTCGACGGTCCGGCGGGCTCGCTGCCTTCGAAGGAGCGCTGGGTCCCGGACGTGGGCGGGGACGGGT
>NZ_RAWF01000207.1:0-17645 GCF_003612075.1 Corallococcus sp. CA041A | reverse complement strand
GGCAAGCGGACAGGGGGACAGCGAGGATGGGGAGGGGCGAGGACCCCGTGGTAGGGTCAGGGTCCGGTCAGGAGACGCGACATGAGCCAAGACGAATCCCGCGCGCGGAAGATCCAGACAGCCCTTGAAGGGAACGATGAGTTCAGCACCTTTTCCATCGACCCGGACCTCAAGAAGCTGAAGATGAAGCTGGACCTCCAGTCGGAGGCGCAGCAGCAGCAGTCCGGCCGCCCGGAGACCGCGCCCAAGTCGGGCATGTTCATGCGGCTGTTCCACAAGATGTTCCGGGGTTGAGGGGCACGATGGTCAAGGAGTCCTACCGCGCGCAGTGGGAGCGCTCGCGGGCGTATCTGGAGACGGGGGACCTGGGGCTCGCGCTTCAGGAGCTGCGGGACGCGCTGACGCTGGCGTCGGACGACGCGGTCCTCTGGGAGGAAATCTTCAACCTGTCGCTGCTCGGGGGCCTCACGCAGAACGCCCTGGCCGCCGCGCTGCGGCTGCGCCAGCTGGCGCCGGAGAACCCCAACTTCATCGGCCTGCACGCCATGGCCGCGCTGCTCGCGGGCAAGCTGACGGAGGCCGTGCCCCTCTTCGAGGAGGTCCTCCAGCGCGACCCCGAGTCGGTGGAAGCCCGCCGGCAGCTGGCGCGGGCGCTGGACGTCGCGGGCCAGCGCGGCCGGGTGCGCACGCTGCTGGAAGAAGCCGTCGCGCGGGCGCCCTCGGACACGGGCGCGCCCAACGACCTGGCGGTGCACTACCTGGAGCACGTGCCGCAGGAAGGCCCGGCGCTCGCCGCGAGCGTCCTGGCGCCGGTGCTGGAGGCGCACCCCGAGGACCCCACCACGCACTTCAACCTGGCGCTGGCGCTGCGCCTGGGGGAGCCGGCGAAGGCCCGCCACCACGCGCAGCAGGTGCTCCAGGGTGGTGACAAGGAGCTCCGCGCGAAGGCCCAGCAGCTGCTGACGATGATCCCCGCCTGAAGCCGGGCGGGCCGTCAGGCCGCGCCGGGCACCCCCGTCCCCGGCGCCATGGATTTCCAGAGACAGACCTTGAAGACCCCCGGCGCCGTCAGCTCCCTGTGTTGGAGCGGCGACGCGCTGGTGGACCCGGTGGGTGGCGTGGTGCGCTACCACCTGGATGGAACCACCTTCGACCCGCACGTGCGCTACTCGTACCGCTTCGACCGGGCGGTGATGTCCCCGGACGGCCGCTACAGCGTGCTGTACGAGTCGCTGGGGACGACGGGGCTGCTGCTCGACGGCACGGAGGTGGTCCGGCAGCTGACGCGGGACTTCTACCACGCGAACACCCACGACTATCCCGTGGCCCTGCACACGCTCCCCAGTGGACGCACGCTGCTGGCGCACTGCCCGGAGTCGTACTGCGTGGTGGAGCTGGAGGACGCCGCCACGGGCGAGCGCCTCACGACGCGCGACAACACCCCGACGGACATCTTCCACTCGCGGCTCCAGTTCAGCCCGGACGGGCGCTACCTGGCGAGCGCGGGGTGGATCTGGCACCCGGTGGACGCGGCGTCGGTGTTCGACGTGCCGCGCGCGCTGGAGGAGCCCGCGTCGCTGGACAGCGCCGCGCTGATGGACGGCGTGGAGAACGGCATCTTCCTCACGTCCGTCGCCTTTGGAGCGCGCGACACGCTCGTCTTCGTCCGCGTGGATGAGTCCCGCGACGGCGACACCTTCTACCTGGGCACGTACTCGCTCACGGAGCGCAAGCTGCTGTCGGAGGTGGAGCTGGAGGAGCCCGCGGGCCCGCTGATGGTCGTGGACGCGGAGCACGTGGTGGACTTCTTCGGCCACCCGAAGCTCGTGTCCCGCGCCACCGGCCGCGTGGTGCAGCGCTGGGAGGACCTGGACACAGGGAAGGTGCTGGCCAGCATCCGTCACCACCTGCCGCCCCCGCCGCACTTCGCGCTGGACGCCGCGAACCGCCGCTTCGCCGTGGGCACGGCGAGCGGCATCGAGGTCATCACGCTCGCGGCTCAGTAGGGCTTTTCGCCCACCCAGTTGCCCGGCGGCGCGTAGTTGCACACCCAGAGCTGCCACGTCTTCACGTTCCCGCCGAAGGGCGAGTTCTTCGTGCACAGCCGCGTCGCGCAGCCCACCGCCTTCGTGGTGCGCCACACCACCTGCGTGTAGTGGCCGCACATCTTCCCGGTCTTGCACTTGCCGGAGGCGTAGTCGTAGTCAGCGGCTTCGTCCGCCCAGCCCTTCACCACCTGCGCGGTGGTCCAGGTGTCCGGCGTCGCGGCGGCCAGGTTCTCTCCGAAGGTGCCCCGGTCCGGGTTGTGCTCGAAGCGGCACTCCTTCACGTAGGCCTCCGCCTTGCGCGCCGCCTCGTCGGACCAGGTGAGCGGGGGCAGCGCCGGCTTCGGCGTGGGACGCGAGGCCTTCGACCGCGCCTCGTTGTGCGCGGCCACCATGTCGCGCTTCAGCTCCGCGGCGGTCGGCACCGGCTTGCGCGTGCCCTCGGTAGGCGCGGGCGCGGACGTGGGGGCCTTGCGCGCGGCGGCGGTGGCCGCGGCCTTCCTCGTGGAGGCGGAGACGGGCCGCTGCGCGTTCGCGCTGGAACCACAGCCAAGCAACGGGGCCAGCAGCAACACGGCGAGCCCGCGACGGAACACAGGAAGTGCCATGCGCGGAATCATTCCGCACCTGGGCCCCGAGTGCAGGAGAACCGAACCGGGCAGGCTGCCCCCGAGGGGCCCGAGCCCCTTCCTGCCCTACGCCCCCAGGCCCGGGAGCGGCCCGGTGCCGTCGTCGCCGAAGGACGTCGCGGACACGCCGAACATGCCGAGCAGGGCGATGTAGAGGTTCGCCAGCGGCTGCCCCCCATAGCGGATGTGCCGGCCCGGAGCGATGGCGCCGCCCGCGCGGCCCGCGAGCAGGATGGGCAGGTTCTTGTGCTCGTGCATGTTGCCGTCGGCAATCTCGCTGGAGAAGTACACGGCGCTGTGGTCCAGCAACGTCCCGCCCTCCTCCTGCACGCCCTTCATGCGCTGGAGGAGGTACGAGAACTGCTCCACCTCCCACTTGTCGATTTTCGCCAGCGCGTCGTAGTTGGCCTGGACCCGCTGGTGGTGCGAGTACGTGTGGTGCTCGCCGGACAGCCCCAGGAACGAATACACGCGCTGGCTGCGCGCGTTGCCCAGCATGAAGGTGCACGTGCGGGTCAGGTCGCACTGGAACGCGAGCACGATGAGGTCCAGCATCGCCTTCGTCTTCTCGCGCACGTCGTCGCTGTCGGCGGGCGTCACCGCGGCGCCGCACGTGGGGCCGGTGCCGTCCATCGCGTTCACGCGCAGCTCCAGCTCGCGCACGCCGGTGAAGTACTCATCCAGCTTGCGCTTGTCCGTGGTGCCCAGCTTCCCCTGGAGCGATTTCGCGTCGTCGCGCACGGCGTCGATGATGCTCAGACCGTACGCCTTGCGCTTCGCCAGCTCCGCCTGCGTGACGTTCGGGTCGAAGTCCGCGAAGAGCCGCTCGAAGGCCGCGCGAGGCTTCGTCTCCTTGGGCACGGGCGTGGACGGCCCCGCCCACGCGATGTTGTTCGCGTACGGGCACGCGTAGCCGGAGTCGCAGTTGCCAATGCCCTTGCCCTGGTCGATGCCCAGCTCCAGCGACGGGTAGCGCGTGGCCTTGCCCAACGCGTTCGCCATCACCTGGTCCATGGAGATGCCGGTGCGGATGTTGGTGCCCTCCGTCTTGCGCGCCTTCACGCAGGACAGGAACGCGGACGTCGCGGCGGCGTGGTGGCCGTCGCCGTCTGGCTTGCCGGGCAGGTTGTCCAGGCCGCTCAGCACCAGCAGGTCCCCCTTCACCGGCGCCAGCGACGCGAGCGTGGGCGTCAGGGAGTAGTTCGCGCCCTCCCCACCGGGCGTCCACTTGGGCATGTGGATGCCGCAGGGCGTGTAGAAGGCCACGAAGCGGCGCGGGGCCGGCGTGGCGGCGCGGGCCGTGCGCGGGCGCATGACGTCCAGGAGCGGCAGCGCCATCAGCGCGCCCATGCCGCGCAGGAGCGTCCGGCGGGAGAGGGCAGGGGTGCGGCTCATGGCTTTTGTTCCTCCGCTTCGCCACGCCGTTGCAGGAACGCGTCGCTGCGGACGATGGCGAGGATGTAGTCGGTGAGCCGGCCGCCCCGGGTTTCGGCCTGCTGGGAGATGTCGCGCACGGTGCAGCGGTCCTCTGCTTCCGCGCCGCGTCCGAGCGCGTAGGTGAGCAGGTGGCGCGTCATGCACGCGGACAGGTCCGGGTCCTGCTTCACCACCGCGCGCATCTCCGTCACGCCGTTGAAGGCCTTGCCCCCGGGCAGCTCGCCGCTGGGGTCCACCACCGCGCCGCCTTCCTCCTTCGTGCGCCAGCGGCCCACCGGGTCGAAGTTCTCCATGCCGAAGCCCAGCGGATCCATCAGCGTGTGACAGCTCGAGCAGGTGGGGTCCACGCGGTGCTGCGCCATGCGCGCCTTGATGTTGAGCGTGGGGTCCACCGCCGGGGCCAGTCCGCCCGCGTCGGGCGGTGGCGGTGGCGGCCCCTTGCACAACAGCTGCTCCAGCACCCAGACGCCGCGCTTCACCGGCGACGTGCGGTCCGGGTTCGCGGTGACGGTGAGCAACGCGCCCTTGCCAAACAAGCCCGCGCGCTCCGGGTGGTCCTTCAGCTCCACGCGCGTCATCGCGGGGGTGCCGGGCTTGGGCAGACCGTAGTGCGAAGCGAGCCGGTCGTTCACGTAGGTGAAGGGTGCGTCCAGCAGGTCCTTGAGGCGGTGGTCCCCGGTGACGAACTCCTGGAAGACGAGCTGCATCTCCTGGCGCATGGCCTCGCGCAGCGGTTCGTCGAAGCCGTAGCGCGACTCCGGCTGGGAGAAGTCGAGCGCGCGCGTGTAGAGCCACTGCCCCGCGAAATTGTCCACCAGCGCGCGGGCCTTGGGGTCCGCCAGCATGCGCCGCACCTGCGCCTCCAGCACCTCCGGCTCGTGCAGGTGGCCGCTCTCCGCCGCTTGCAGCAGCGCTTCATCCGGCATGCTGCTCCAGAGGAAGTAGGACAGGCGGCTCGCCAGCTCCAGGTCGCTCACGGTGTGCGGCACCGTGGACGTGGGGGCGGGGTCCAGCTCCACGCGGAAGAGGAAGTGCGGCGACACCAGCACCGCGCGCAGCGCCAGCTTCACGCCCACCTCCGGAGTGTCGCCCTGCTGCCGGGCCAGCGCGACGAACGCGACCAGCCGCTCGACTTCTTCCGAGGTGACGGGCCTGCGCCAGGCCCTGCGCGCGAAGGGCTTGAGCAGCTCGCGCGCGCACGCCTCCGGTCGGGCGGGGTCGAGCACGCACGCATTGAACGCGCCTCGCGTCCACGCGGCCTCCACCAGCGCCTCCGCCGCGTGGGAGTACTTCTCCATCAGCAGCGGGGACATGCTGAGCACGTCCGCGTTGTTGTCGAAGCCGAAGCCGTGGTCGTCCGGCGGGAAGCTGCTCGCGGGCGAGCCCGTGTCGCCCAAGAGGTCGCGCACGGTGTTGTTGTACTCAGCGCGGTTGAGGCGGTGCAGCGTGACGCGGCCCGGGTCTCGCGCCGCCGAGCGGCACAGCGCGTCCTGCGGATCCACGGGTGCGTCCGGCCCTGGCAGCACCCGCGCCTTGGGAAGGGAATCGTTGCAGCCCGTGGCCAGCACCACCGCCATCGCCGCGAGGCCCACCCTCCGCCATCTCCGACCGCAGGCCGTCACCGCGCGCACGCCTCCTCCGAGCCGCGAATGGGCCCCGGCGAGCGCGCTCCAAAGCAAGACGCTCACCAGCCGCGGCGTGACGACAGGCCGACGCCAGGCTCCGTCCCCGGGATGGAGATGGGCATGCGCGCGGGACTTGAAAGGGAAGGGGAGTTCCGCGACCGGGCAGGGCCCGGGGACCGGAAGGGCACCGCGCGCCGACTCCTGCCCTCGAGGGTGGGTCAGGCGGCGCGGCACTCCCGGAAGCGGGCTTGAAGGATGCGGCCCGCTTCCGGAGAAGCGACCGCGCTACTTCGTTTCCTTCGCGGTGCCCGTCGTCTTCGCGGAGCCGTCGAGGTACGCGCGGTAGGCCTCGAAGCCGTACGGCCGGCCGAGGAAGTCCTTCACCTGCTCCGCGGCGGGCTTGGAGCCGCCGGGCTCCAGCACCGTCTTGCGGTAGTGCATGGCCGTGTCGCGGTCCAGGTAGCCGTTCTCCTGGAACTTCGACTCCAGGTCCTTCGCGATGACGGAGGACCAGAGGTACGTGTAGTACGCGGCCGAGTACCCATCCAGGTGCCCGAAGGCGAGCTCGAAGTGGGTGCCGTCGCGGAACTCGTGGCGGAAGGGCGACAGCTTCTTCTGCAACTCGGAGAGCACCGCGGACGTGTCGAAGCCCGGCGCGCGCGAGTAGTACTGGAGGCTGACCGCGGACAGGAACAGCTGGCGGCGCGCGTACAGGCCCAGGCCGAACTCCTTCGACGCGCGCAGCTTCTCCACCAGCTCCGCGGGGATGGGCTCGTTGGACTCATGGTGCTTGGCGAAGCTCTTGAGCACCTCCGGCTGCTCCGCCCACTGCTGCAGCAGCATGGACGGCGTCTCCACGAAGTCACGCTCCATGGAGATGCCGGAGATGGGCGTCCACTTCTGATGGCCGGAGAAGATGGTGTGCATCAGGTGGCCGAACTCGTGGAAGAACGTGCCCACCTCGTCGTGCGTCATCAGGTCGCCGGGGCGCGGGAAGTTGCACACCAGCACTGCCTCCGGCAGCCGCTTGTCCAGCTCACCCGTGACGAGGTCGAACTGCGCCGCGTGCTTGTACTTGTCGTCGCGCGGGTGCATGTCCAGGTAGATGCGGCCCAGCGGCTTGCCGCCGTCCACGACGTCATACGCCTCCACGTCGGTGTGCCACGTCTTCGCGTCCTTCACCGGCTGGAAGGCCACCCCCCACAGGCTGGAGGTGATGCCCATCACGCCGTCCTTCACCCGCGCGTACTCCAGGTAGGGCCGCACCGCCTGCGAGTCGAACCCGAACTTCTCCGCGCGCAGCCGGTCCTCGTAGTAGTCCTGGTCCCAGGGCTCCACCACGGTGGCGCCCTTCACGTCCTTCTTCTTGCGCGCCAGCAGGTCCGCCATCTCCTTCTTCGCGCGAACCTCCGTGGCCTGCGCCAGCTGGTCGATGAAGTCCGCCGCGGCCTGCTGCGTGCGCGTCATGCGCGTTTCGGTCGTGAAGGCCGCGTAGGTGTCGTAGCCCAGCAGCGTGGCCAGCTCGTTGCGCTTCTCGATGAGCTGCGCGAGCACCGCCTGGTTCTTGGGGAACGCGCGCTGGCGGTAGGTGCGCCAGAGCTTCTCGCGCGCCTTCGCGTTCTTCGCGTACGTCATGAACGGGAAGTAGTCCGGGTAGTTGCTGGTGATGACCACCTTGCCGTCCGCGCCGGGCGCGTGCGCCTTCTTGTAGTCCTCCGGCAGCCCGTCCAGGTCCTTGGTCGTGAAGGCCACGCTGCGCGTGTCCTCCGCGATGTTCTGCCCGAACTGCTGGCCCAGCTTGAGGATCTCCTCGTTGAGCGTCTTCACCTTGGCGCGCGTGGCCTCGTCCCGGTCCACGCCCGCGCGGCGGAAGTCCAGGAGCGTGCGGTCCATCCAGTGGTGCGTGGCCGCGTCCTCCTTGGACAGGTCCACCAGCGACAGCGCGTCGTAGACGCCGCGGTCCTGCGACAGCGCCACGTTGGCCGCGTCCACCTGCTGCTCGCACTCCCGGGACGCGTCGCGCATGGCGGCGTCCGGGTGCACCTCATGCGTGAGGCTGGAGCGGTTGGCCGCGTTGAGGATGGCCGTCTGCGCTTCGTCGTACGCCTTGAGGACGCCCTGGCCGTTCGTCTTCGGATCCAGCTTCTTCAGCGCGGCCACCTGCGCCTGCGCGCGCTCCAGGTCCGCCTTGCACAGGGCCTTGAAGGCGTCCGGCGTGCCGGCCAGCACTTCCGAGCCCTTCATGGGCGCCAGCTGGGGCTTCGCCGTGTTGGAGGCGATGCGGGCCATGGCTTCACGGTTCTGCGTGATGCTGCCGTTGGAGCAACCCGTCGCGGCGAGCGCCGCCACCACGGTGAGCGCGGGGATTTTCAAGGGGACTTCCTCCACTGGGGGAACGACCTGCTTCGCGGGCCCGTCATGCCACATCCCCGCCCCTCCGCGCCCGTCCGCCGTGAACAGCCAGGCTGTCCTCCGGTACTGGCTGGATGCTTGGAGGCCCCAGCTGACGCACCTCGCCTTGTTCCCCGTGCAGTCGCCCGGTAATCCGGCACTCGCTTCGAATTCTTGGAAGTTGTCCTGGCCGGAGGGTGAAAACGGATGCGCAAGGCACTGGGTGGTGCGGTCGCGGCGTTGCTGTTGTGGGGCTGTGGTGGGGCGGGCACGGAAGCGCCGCCGGCGTCTCCGGAAGGGCTGTCGCTCCGCTCCGGGACAGGCCTGACCGAGGGCACCTGGGCACACGATGGGCAGACGGTGTCCTTCGCCTCGCGCGAGGTAGAGCCCGGGGTGTACCGCCTGGAGGTGCGCATGCACGGCATGACGCTGACGGGGCTGATGGACCCGGCGTCGGGCGTGTCCACGCTGGACGGCTTCGCGGACACGAACGTGCAGGACACGCAGGTGGTGGACGCGGACCGCCAGGTGCTGAGCGCGTTCTACGGGGCGCTGAACCAGGGGCTGCCGCAGGGTGACGCGGCGGCGCCGGAGGCCATGTACCTGCGCCGCGCGGTGGGCCTGTGGGCGCAGCAGCCCACGAGCGTCGCGCTCAAGCGCACGGTCATGGGCGAGCAGGGCCGCGGCTACACGATGCTGTGCAGCTACGCGAAGTGCGGCGGCAAGAACACGGGCAGTTGTGGCGGTACGTACAACTGGTACTCGTACGCGAAGCACGACTGCGACAAGGGCGGCTTCGACAACGCGCGCAACCAGCAGATTGCACAGCTGGGTGACCACACGTCGTGCAACGGCGACGAGTACTACATGAACGGCAGCACCTGGGTGTGCGGCGAGCCGGACCACTGGTCGCGCCCCAAGGTGATGGGCAACTGCTTCGGCCGCTGCGGCGGCGGCTGCGGTGGCGACACGCAGTACACGCTGGACGCCACCAACCACGACGGCTGCGTGCGCAACGGCCACGTGCTGGCGAGCGCCTGGTGCAATGATCAGTTCGTGTCCGCGTCGGACGACGAGTTGTTCGCGCCCAACTGCTACTGAAGGCCGGATGGGACGACGCGCGGTGAGGCACGCGGTGGGGGCGGCGGGGCTGTGGCTCGCCGCGCTCGTCATGCTCGGTTGTCCGTCCATGACGTCCTCCAAGGCGGAGGCCGGTGAGGCGGCGGTGCGCCGCTTCTTCCAGGCCCTGCCGTCCGGGGACTGCTCGGTGCTGGGCCCCATGCTGGTGACGGGGCAGGGCGTGCCTTCGTGCGAGGAGACGGTGAAGGACCTGCGCGAGCACGGCATGGGCCTGGTGGACGTGCTCGACGCGAAGGTGGATGGCCGCGACCCGAACGCGGTGGTCGTGCGGGCGCGGGTGTCGCAGGGAGGAACGGAGCGCGCGGAGCCGTTCCTCTTCCGGGTGGAGCGCCAGGGTGACGGCTGGCGCCTTCGGTTGTAGGGGGAGTGGACGATGCGGAACCGTGAGCGGGTGATGCTGGGGAGCGCGGGCGTGCTGGTGGCCGCTCTCCTTGCCGTGGCGCTGTGGCCGTCGCGAGAGGCATCTTCTCCCGCCGCGCCCCCGGTGATGAATGCGGGCCCCGGCCCGGTGACGGCGGCCCAGGTGTCGCCGAAGCGCGCGGTGCCGGTGCGGACGCCGGACCCCGCGCCGCCCCACGCCACGGTGGTGCCGCCTTCGCCCGGAGACGTGCCGCCGGAGCCGGAGGTGGCCAACGCGCCGCCGCAGCAGAACGACCCCATCGAGGAGGAGAAGCCACAGACGGCGCGCTGGAGGCTGGAGAAGACGGAGCACATCGCCACGCTGCTGGGGCGGGATGTGTCGCGGCTGGAAGGCGAGCGGCAAGAGGCGAAGTCGCGTGGGGACAAGTCCCGCGTTGAACAAGTGGATGCGCTGCTCCAGCGTCACCGCGTCCGCCTGGACGAACTGCGCGAAGAGGCCCGCACCCTGGCCGAGGCCGCGCGCAACGAGCCGCTGGAACCCTGATGGACGGGCGGGGCTCCCTGTCGGGGACGCTCCGCACGAAGCTGTCCGACAGTCGGACAGGTTTGGAGGAACCGGGCTGAGGTGCCCGCTCGGCTGCCCTCCAGCCGGAGTGCCGCGCCCGATTCACGCGAGGGCCCCACCGCTTCGCGCTGGGAGTATGAGCGCTTCTGCCGGTCACGGCCGCGCCTTCACACGGGCGTGACAGGTGCGGTGTGGCATGCGCATAGAAAAGGACGTGTCCGTCACCGCGACTGCCTCCACCGCGCCTCCCAGCACCCCATCCACCCGAGGCTCCCGGCTGGCATCCATCGCGGTGGCCAGCGCGCTGTTCATGGAGTTCCTGGACTCCACGGCGCTGTCCACCGCGCTGCCCACGCTGTCCGTGGCGTTCGGCACCGACCCCGTCCATCTCAAGCTCGCGCTGACGTCGTACATCCTGGCCCTGGCGGTGCTCGCGCCCGCGAGCGGGTGGATCGCCGACCGCTTCGGTCCGCGCCGCGTCTTCATGACCGCCATGGTCGTGTTCCTCGCGGGCTCCGTGCTGTGCGGCTTCTCCCAGACGCTCGCGCAGCTCGTCGTCTTCCGCACGGTCCAGGGCCTGGGCGGCGCGCTGATGACGCCCGTGGGCCGGCTCATCGTCGTGAACTCGGCGCCGCGCGAGAAGCTGGTGTCCGCGATGAGCTGGTTCACCATGCCCGCGCTGATGGGGCCGCTCTTGGGCCCGCCGCTCGCGGGCCTCATCCTGGGCATCGCGGACTGGCCGTGGATCTTCTTCATCAATGTGCCGGTGGGCCTGCTGGGCATGTGGGCCGTGGCGCACTTCGTGCCACCGTTGAAGCAGCCGGACCCCGGCCCCTTCGACACGAAGGGCTTCGCCATCGCCGTGGTCGCCATCACCGCGCTGATGGGCGCGGCGGAGACGGTGGGCATCGGCCTGGTGCCGTGGCCCGTGCAGGCGGGCATCACGCTGGTGGCGGTGGGGGCGCTGGCGGCCTACGTGCGGCACGCGCTGCGCACGCCGCGCCCGGTGCTCAACCTGCGTCTGTTCAAGGTGGACACCTTCCGCGCCAGCATGATGGGCGGCGCGCTGGTGCGCATCGGCCTGGGGGCGACGCCCTTCCTCCTGCCGCTGCTCTTCCAGGTGGCGCTGGGCTGGGGGCCGCTGGAGGCGGG
Source organism: Corallococcus sp. CA041A (assembly GCF_003612075.1). NCBI lineage: Bacteria > Pseudomonadati > Myxococcota > Myxococcia > Myxococcales > Myxococcaceae > Corallococcus > Corallococcus sp. CA041A. The sequence goes on along the minus strand of NZ_RAWF01000207.1, from coordinate 6,301 downwards.
GCTCGTCACCATCGGGACGGGGCTGGGCGCCTTCGCGTGCAAGCCGGTGGCGCCCGCGCTCATCCGCCGCGTGGGCTTCCGTCAGACGCTCATCGCCTCCAACCTGCTCACCGCCGTGGTGACGGCCGTGCCCGCCTTCTTCGGCGTCACCACGCCCATCCCGCTCATCATCGGCACGCTGGTGTTCAGCGGCTTCATGCGCTCCCTGCAGTTCACCGCCACCAACACGATGGCCTACGCGGACCTCCCCAAGGAGTTGGTGAGCAACGCCTCCACCGTCGCGGTGGTGACGCAGCAGATGGCGCTGAGCGTGGGCATCAGCTTCGGCGGCCTGATGCTGCACGTGGCGCGCGGCGGCGGTGACGTGCGCCTCACGCCGGACCGCTTCCTGCTGCCGTTCCTTGCCATCGGCTTCGTGTCGTCGCTGGCCGGGCCGCTCTTCCGCCGGCTGCGTCCGGACGCGGGCGAGCACATCGGCGGCAGGGCCGCGGCGCGCGGCTGAAGCGTCCAGCCCACGACACCGCCGCCGCCCCTTCGTAGGGCAGGCGGGCAGGCGGCGACCCTTTTTCCCACCTTCTTTCGTCCCTCCCTCCCCACCAGTTTCCCGGCGGGGAATCCAACGGAAGGGGTGGGCATGGGTTGGGCGGCGGTCACAGGGCTCCTGCTGGCGGGCATGACGGCGGCGACACCGCCCTCGGCCATCCCGGTGCGGGGAGGCAACGCGCTGACGCTGCCCGCGCACCGGCACATCGTGCGCGTGTCCCGCAGCGAGGGATCCGTGCTGCTCGCGGCGGTGCAGCAGGGCGGACAGGACGGGCACGGCCTGCGGATGTTCCGCAGCGACAACGGCGGCAGCACCTGGAAGCAGGAGGGCATCATCCACGACGGCTCTACCTACGACCGCGCGGACCTGGTGGTGGTGGGCAAGGACGTGGCGCTCGTCTACGCGGTGGAGACGCCGGACAGCGCGGGCATCAGCGGCTCCACGTCACGCGACGTGTACTTCCAGTGGTGGCGCTACAGCGCGTCCAAGAACCGCTGGCTCCCGGACACGCCCGTGCGCGTCTTCGACTCCACCAGCTCCAGCACCGCGTACTACCGCGCGGAGCTGGCGCGCGACTCCAAGGGCCGGCTCTGGGTGCAGGCCTTCTTCCGGGAGAAGGACGCCAGCAACACGCTGGTCGTCTCCGTGAGCAGCGACGGCGGCTCCACCTTCCGCACCCAGTCCGCGCTCGCGCACGGCGTGCCGAAGCGCGGGGGCGGGCGGCTCATCAGCCTGGGCAGCCGGCTGATGATGCTGTGGAGCTCGCACGACGGGCACGACACCACGCACTACCGCATCCGTGATGACAGCGCGTCCGTGTCCAGCTGGTCCTCCGCGCGCACCGCCTTCTCCGACGGCATCTACCATGGCGCCGCGATGAGCGCGGTGGCGGACGGGAATGGCGGCCTGCACCTGGTCTACAAGGACAACTCCGAACGGCTGCTGTACCGCCGCTTCGACGGCAACGCCTTCGGCTCCGCAGTGAAGGTGCTGGAGGACGGGGACTGGGCCACGCAGCCGGCGCTCGTGCGCGCGGGCAGCAGCCTGTATCTCTTCTACAACCAGCCCCGGAGCGACGGCACGGGCTACCGGCTGTGGGTCCGCGCGCTGTCCTCCAGCGGCAAGCCGGGCGCGGGCAAGGAGCTCGCGTCGGTGTCTGGCTTCGCGGGCTACCCGGCGGCGCCGGACGTGCTGCCCTCGGGCGTGCAGTTGGTGTGCTTCTTCGGCATCGAGCCGTCCTCCGGCTCCAGCTACCGGCTGTCCTTCTTCTCCACCAGCGCGTCGTCGCTCAAGTCCCAGACCGTGGCGGCGAAGCAGGCTCCGGATGAAGACGCGGACGGCGAGCGATTCACCGCCACCGGAGGCCCGTCTTCGTCCCCGCCACCGCAGGATCCCGGCGTGCTGGCGAGCGCCATGACGAGCCCCTCCCAGCAGGCGATGGCCGCCGGGTGTGGCGGTGCCAGCGCGATGCTCGCGGTGGGCGTGACGTTCATCCTGATGGAGTGGGGCCGTCGCCGGCGCACGCGGGCCCTGCCCGGCTAGCGGGGCGAACCACGAAAACGAACGCGGGCGGTCTCCCCGGGACGCATCCCAAGGGGCACCGCCCGTGTGCGCGTCTCCCGGTGAGGGGAGACGCGAGCCTGCGTGCGACTACGTCGTCGCGGGCGCGGCGTCCGGCGCTTCGTCCGTCGTGTCGTCGTCGGCCTCGCTGGCGCCGTCGGATTCGACCGGGGCCGTGGAGGCACCGTCCGCACCCGGAGCACCCGGCGCCTGGGGCTTCTTGCCGGTGCCAGGGGGCGGGGACTTGCGAGCGGCCGCAGCGGCCTGCCGCGCCTGCTCACGCGCCTTCTGAGCGACCTTCGGCGTGGGGGCCAGGATCATGTACATCTGCCGGCCTTCCATGCGCGGCAGCTGCTCCGCCACGGCCACGTCCTTCAGGTCCTTGATGACGTCATCGAGGATGGCGCTGCCCAACTCCTTGTGCGTGATTTCACGCCCGCGGAACTGGATGACGACCTTGGCCTTGTTGCCCTCTTCGATGAACCGGCGGGTGTTGCGCACCTTGAACTCGTAGTCGTGCTCCTCCGTCTTGGGACGGAGCTTCACTTCCTTGAGCTGGATGACCACCTGCGTGCGCTTCGCGTCCGAGGCCTTCTTCTTCTCCTCGTACTTGAACTTGCCGTAGTCCATGATCTTGCAGACCGGCGGCTTCGCCATCGGGCTGACTTCGACCAGGTCGAGCGACTCGGAGCGGGCCTTTTCCAGCGCCGCCTCGATGGTCATGACTCCGAGCTGCGAACCGTCGGAGCCCACGACACGGACTTCCCGCGCGCGGATGCGGCGGTTGGTTCTCTGGTCCCTGTTGGGACCCCGGCTGCTGTTTCTCTGTTCGCGAATGATGTGAACATCCTCCAAAAAGGGTTGCAGACCCACCACCCGTGAAGATGTGGCAGGCCACTCAATGTGGCAGTCCCCTCCGGCGGAGAAGGCAGGCAGACAAGCCTTCAGCCCCTCGGGGCAGGGAGACGTGCAACGGACTCTATCCGGTTCACGTCCCCCAGGGGCAAGGTAACGCGGGGCACCCCCCCATTCCCATGGCCCCTGTTGCCTATGATGCGCCCCATGGCGAAACGGTCCACCGCGTCCGCTAGGGACAGGACAGGATGCCGACCCCGGGGGGTGGTTGCGCTCGGGGCCTCCCTGATGCTTGGCTGCTTGCCCTCCTGCGGGCCTGTGGACCCCAACCCCTCCGGACCCGCCGGGGGCCCGGGCCAGGCCCTGGTCCAGGGGACGGACGCCCCCGGGCACACGGCGGCGGTGGCGCTGGTGGCCCGGCGCACCCGCTGCGGAGGGGAGGCGCCGGTGCTCCTCTGCTCGGGCGCCCTCATCGCCCCGGACGTGGTGCTGACGGCGGCGCACTGCCTGGCCGTCTTCGGGGAGGCGGGCCCCTATGAGGTCTTCCTGGGCCCCACGCTGCTCCCGGAGCCCGGGCCCGGCGGGCGGTTCGTGCGGGTCATCCGGGCGGTGGCCCACCCGGAGTTCGTCCCGGCCACGCACACCTGGGACGCCGCCCTCCTGCGGCTGGCGGTGCCCGTGACGGACGTCCCGCCCTTCCGGCTCCCCCAGGTGGGGGACGCCCCGGTGGCGCCGGGAGACCCGGTGCGGGCGGTGGGTTACGGCGACACGAAGGACGCGGCCCGACCCTCGGGCCAGCGGCGCCAGGGCCTGCTCCAGGTGACGGGCGTCACCGGCAGCGCCTTCCAGGCTGGCCCCGCGCCGGCCATGACCTGCGTGGGGGACAGCGGAGGCCCGGTGTTGGGGGGCCCGGCGGGGAACGAGGTGCTCCTGGGCCTCACCGTCAGCGGTGACGTGGCCTGCCGGACGGAGGCGGTCCAGGTGCGGGTGGACGCACTGGAGGACTTCGTCCGCCCCTTCCTGGAGGGAGCCCCACCTCCCGCGCCCACGGAGACGCTCCCCCTGGACGCCCTCTGTGAGGAGGCCTGCGCGAGCGACGCGGACTGTCCCTCGGGCCTTCAGTGCGTCAGCGCCGGGGACGCCCCTGCCCGGTGCCTGCTGCCCGCGCTCCAGGCCGGGACCTACGGCGCGGCCTGTACGGAGGACGCCGCCTGCGGTGAGCAGGGCGTGTGCGCCCGGCTGGAGGTGGACGGCGACGACGCCTGTCGCTGCTTCACCCCCTGCGAGGCCACCGTCGACCCGCTGACACCGGACATGGACCGGCCCGACGTCAAATGCGGGTGCGCTGCGAATCCCGGTGACTTGGGGGCTACACTCGCCGTCCTGCTGGGGCTGTTCTGGCGACAGTCCCGCCGCAGGATTCCAGGAGGTCGGTTCCAGGCTTGACTCTGCGTGAAAGCGCCTACAAAACCGCAAATGTAGGCGAAACTCCGCGAATCAATCTCCGAGAATCAGGCATACACGTTTTCGGCAATCGCGAAGGTCCTTCCCCCATGGACTACAAGATCAAGTCTGGCGACACGCTGGGCGCGCTGGCCAAGCGCTTCAACACGGACGTGGATTCGCTGGTGAAGGCGAACCCGAACATCACCAACAAGGACCTCATCTACGCGGATGCGAAGCTCAACATCCCGGGCAGCAAGGATGAGTTCCAGGCGGAGGGTGTCGCCAAGGGGCCGGACCTGACGGGCGGCGCGCAGCAGACGCAGGGCTCGCAGGCGGTGGGTGACGTGCCCCCGGGCCAGGTGGGTGATTGGATCAAGCAGGCCATGGACATCCTCAAGGCCAACGGCGTCCCGACGGACAAGATGAACCCCCAGGACATCGCGAAGATCATCCAGCACGAGTCCAGCGGGAACCCGAACGCCATCAACAACTGGGACTCCAACGCCCAGAAGGGCACCCCGTCCATTGGCCTGATGCAGACCATCCAGCCGACGTTCGACGCGTACAAGCTCCCCGGCCACGACAACATCCGCAACCCGGTGGACAACATCATCGCCGGCGTCCGCTACTCCATCGAGCGCTACGGCTCCGTGTCCGACGTCCCCGGCATCAAGGGCCTGAGCAACGGCAGCGGCTACGTCGGTTACTGACCGGCGCTGATAGCACCCAGACGCATCGCGCCCCGCGGTGGAAGACGGCCTTTCCGTCTCCCACGCGGGGCGTCGTCATTTCAGCGGAGGGCGTGTGCCCTCAGCCCCCGTGCAGCCGGGAGCGCTCGCGAGGACCACCCGCGCGCTTGATGTGAATCTGGCTGGGAGCCTTCTTGCGGCCCCGGAGCCCCGTGCCCCGGTTGTTGCGCTTGGGGCCGTGGTCGCCAGCAGCGGGGCCCAGCGTCACGCGCTTCAGTTCCTTCTGTCGCAGCAGCGCCGCCGCGTCGTCATGGGCCAGCGTCTTGCGCCCCTTGCTGGCCTGTACGCTCGGCTGGGCCGCATGGGGATCCACGCGTCGCTTGTTCTTGATGCCTGCCACTCGGGTCCGCACGGACATGAAAGTCCTCCTTGGAACTGAGGTAGGGACCCATGCGGGGCGTTGCCATCCCTGGCGACGGGCGGGACAGGGGCCGCCTCGGGAGCATGTCGGGACGCGGGCGCCCGGTGGCGCGGGATGACAGGGGACACGCGGGCTGACGGTCTCCCGGGAGCGGGAATCCCACCAGGCGCGGCCGGTGCTCAGGTGAGGTCTTCGTTGTCGCGGCGGGCGCGCTTCTTCGCCTTGGGCTTGCTGGACTTGCCCGCCTTCGCCTTGGGCTTCGTGGTCGTCTCCGGCGGGAACAGCCAGCCGTCCTCGGGGCGAGGCTGGGAGGCGTTCACCGGCTCCAGGTGCTGGCCGCGGCAGCCCCGGCACCAGGACTGCGGACGGCGCTGGCCCTGGCTCATGATGCGGAAGCCGAAGTCCTGCTCCGTGGGGCCCACGTGGTTGCAGCGCGGGCAGCGCGTCATCGACGTGGTGCCCGTCTCCCGGGCCTTCTCCCGTCCGTGCTCCACCACCAGCGCCAGCGCGGCGGCGAACCCGAGCTTGCGCTCCGTGGGGACGTGGAACTGACGCGCGCGCTTGCGGTTGCCCCGGCCCATCACGGGCAGGAGGTCCAGGCCTCCCAGGAGGTTGCGCTGCTCCAGGACTCGCGACGGAGACGATGGCGGGGTCGAGTGGCTCACGCGATCATTTCTACGGGAGGGGTCTGACATGGCCGGTCCACGCGCCGGGTCGCCAGGTCCCGCTCCATTCGGAGGTCTGGACACATGTTCAGTAACCCCTGGCATTTCCAGGGGATTCCCC
>NZ_RAWF01000206.1:0-17753 GCF_003612075.1 Corallococcus sp. CA041A | reverse complement strand
CCTTCCCCAAGGTGCGCGAGAACTTCAAGAACCTGGACTCCATCACCTACGACGAGCCGCAGGTGACGGGCGACAAGGCGCTCGTGGGCTCCACCATCTTCATCAACCACCCGCTGAAGAAGCAGGACTGTGGTTGCAGCGCTCCTTCCAGTTGGAGCTGCTGGACCGGAACGAGCAGTACGTCACGGCCTGGCCGGGATGGATGGCCGCACTGTCGTTCCGCTTCAGCCCGGTGTGGATGGTGGAGGCGCGCGCACAGGCGTTGTGGGCCTACGTCCCGGTGGACGGGCAGACGCGAACGGTGGGCTTTGGATGCCTGATGCTGGCCGGAGGGTACCGCTTCTGATGCGAGCCAGGACATGCGGCGGAGCGCTGGTGTTGGCGCTCGTGGGCTGTGGCGGTTTCGACAACGGAGACCTGCGCACGGGCACCGTGCGAGGCCGCGTGCTGGGCGCGGAGTCCGGCGTGGCGCGTGTCAGCGTGCTGGGCCATTCGGAGCTGCGCGCGACGGTGGCCGCGGACGGCCGCTTCGAACTGGACGGCGTGCCAGCGGTGCCGCTGGAGCTGTACGTGGTCGCCTCACGTACGCAGGCGGCGAGGACGCCCGTGTTGGCGCAGGGTGCAAGGGTCACCGACGTGGGTGACATCCAGGGGAAGCCCGGGGCCTTCCTCACCGTGCGGGTGCGCGACGAGCAGGGCGCCATCCCTCCCGACGTCGAGGTGGAGCTGCGAGGCACGGGAGAAGACCGCGCGAAGGTGGACACGAGCAGCGGCGAGGTCCGCCTGGGGCCGCTGCCCGCGGGCTGCTACTCGCTGGAGGTCAAGGCCGACGACCTGGAGGACGTGGAGACGGAGGTCTGCGTCCGTGAGGGCGAGGAGCGTGTTCAGCCCATCACGCTGCCCGCGGATGACGATGACGGTGGGGACGACGACGGCGGCAGCGACGACCACGGCGGCGGACGGGACGGCGGCTGAATCGTCACTTCAGGTCAGTGACCCGAATCGAGCCGAGGAAGGCTTCGCCCTCGGGGAACGGGTCGTCCTCGGGGGAAACGACCTGAAGGAAGACAAGGCTTGTCCCCGCGACGAGCCAACGATCGCAGAGTCTTTCTCCGATGCCGTCCGGCATCTCCTCGGGCGGGCCAATCCACTCTGCGCCGACCATGCGCCACTCCCATCCGTACCAGGGCGCGGGTAGCCGGGTGAGCTCGTTCTCTGGGACGCCATAGCGCTGGATCAGCGCCATCCGGAGTTGCTCGCGCTTGTCTTCGGGCGAGGCTTCGGGAGCGTAGACATCGGTGCTCCAGTCAAAATGGAAATGCCTGCCCGAGTCCGTGTGGCTCCACGAGCAGTGGACGCCGAGCAAGGGTCGGGGCTCATCAAATTTGAGGAGGAGGTCGTCGCCGGCCTTGTAGTGCCAGCACCTGGCATACGGCCCTGCGCGAGGCGATTCCGGTTCCCCAGGAGACACCCGAGGCGCCACGACGCTCACCCCGGGAGCCGGCTCCCAGCGGACCAGCTCCTGAGGCAGCGGCCACTGCGGCCGGGCAGGAGCAGCCGTCCGCCCCGCAGCGCAGGCCATGCATGCGAGCGCGAGCAGGCTCGGAACGTAGCGGTTCAACCGGGTCATGAAGATAGGGTACACCCCGGTCCGTGAAGTCCCTGCCTCCCTCTCGCCCCACGAAGGTGATGACGTGAACGACCGACTCCTGCGCACGGCGCGCCGCCAGCCCACCGACACCACCCCCGTGTGGCTGATGCGTCAGGCGGGCCGCTACCTGCCCGAGTACCGCGCCATCCGCGGCAACATCGCGTTCCTGGACCTCTGCAAGAACCCGGACCTGGCCGCGGAAGTGACCGTCCAGCCCATCACCCGCCTGGGCGTGGACGCGGCCATCATCTTCTCCGACATCCTCATCCCCGTGGAGGCCATGGGCATCCACCTGGAGCTGGGCGACAAGGGCCCCCACTTCCCCAACCCGCTGCGCACGCCCGCGGACATCGACAAGCTCGGCGTCCCCGACCCCGTGGAAGGCACCGGCTTCGTCGCCGAGGCCATCCGCCGCACGCGCAAGGCCATCAACGACTCCGTGCCCGTCATCGGCTTCGCGGGCGCGCCCTTCACCCTGGCCGCGTACATGGTCGAGGGCGGCGGCTCCAAGAGCTACATCCAGATCAAGCGCCTGCTCTTCGAGCAGCCCGAAGTCGCCCACCGCCTCTTCCGGAAGCTCACCGACACCCTCATCCCGTACCTCAAGATGCAGGTGGAGGCCGGCGCGAAGATTGTTCAAATCTTCGACTCCTGGGGCGGCGAGCTGTCCCCCTGGGACTTCGAACGCTTCAGCCTCCCGTACCTCACCGAGATGGTGACGGAGCTCAAGGCCACCGGCGTCCCCGTCATCCTCTTCGGCGTGAACATGACGCCGCACCTGCCGCTCCTGAAGCGCACCGGCGCGGACGTCATCGGCCTGGACTGGCGCTGCCCCGTGGACGAGGGCCGCCGCATCCTCGGGCCGGACGTCGCCACCCAGGGCAACCTGGATCCGCTCCACCTCTTCCTCCCCCGTGAAGAGCTGGACGGTCGCGTGAAGGACATCCTCCGCCGCGCCGGCCCCACCGGGCACATCTTCAACCTGGGCCACGGCATCCTCCCGCCCACCGACCCGGACGCCGCGAAGTTCCTCGTGGAGGCCGTCCACAAGCACGGCGCCGCCCTCCGCCAGGGCACGCTCGGCTGAACAATCCCCCGCCCGGCCGACTGGCGAGCAGTTGACTCAAGAATCAATCCGACATTGACGCGGTGCATTGCCCGCCGTTAGAAGCGCCTCACTCGTTTCACAGAGGGTGAGGCACACATGGCAAGCGAGAAGCGCAACGGCCACCGGCGGGTGGCCATCGTTCGCGGTCTGCGGACGCCGTTCGCGAAGGCGGGCACCGTCTTCGCGAACCTGACGGCGCTGGACCTGGGCCGGATGGTGGTCCAGGAGCTGGTGCAGCGCAGCGACCTGGACCCCAACGAAATCAACCAGGTCGTCTTCGGACAGGTCATCCCCACGCTGACCGCGCCGTCCATCGCGCGCGAAGTGGTGCTGGCGGCGGGCCTGCCCAAGCGCATTGACGCCTTCACGGTGGCGCGCGCCTGCGCCACGTCCATCCAGTCCATGGTGGCGGGCGCCAACGCCATCGCGCTGGGGGACGCGGACGTCGTCATCACCGGCGGCACCGAGTCCCTGTCGGACGCGCCCATCTTCACCAGCCGCCCGCTGGCGCACGCGCTGGCCGCGTCGTCCAAGGGCAAGAGCCTGCCGGACAAGCTCAAGCCCTTCCAGAAGCTCAAGGCCAAGGACCTCATCCCCGTGCCCCCCGCCATCGCCGAGTACTCCACCGGCGAGACCATGGGCGAGAGCGCGGAGAAGATGGCCAAGGAGAACGGCATCACCCGCGAGGAGCAGGACCTCATCGCGTTCAACTCGCACCAGAACGCGGCCCGCGCGTGGAAGGAGGGCCTGTTCGACGGTGAGGTGATGCACGTCACCGTGCCGCCCAGGTACGAGCAGACCGCCACGAAGGACAACATCGTGCGCGAGGACACCAGCCTGGAGGCGCTCTCCAAGCTCAAGCCGGTGTTCGACCGCCGCTATGGCAGCGTCACCGCAGGCAACGCGTCCCCGCTGACGGACGGCGCCGCGGCGCTGCTGCTCATGAGCGAGGAGAAGGCGAAGGCGCTGGGCTACGAGCCGCTGGGCTTCCTGCGCTCGCACGCCTTTGCCGCCACCGACCCGGGCGACCAGCTGCTCCAGGGCCCGGCGTACGCGGCGCCCGTGGCGCTCAAGCGCGCGGGGATGAAGCTTGGGGACATCGACCTGGTGGAGATGCACGAGGCCTTCGCCGCGCAGGTGGCGAGCAACCTCCAGGCGCTGGCGTCCAAGGAGTTCGCGAAGAAGGCGGGCTTCAACGCGCCGGTGGGCGAGGTGGACCGGTCCATCCTGAACGTGACGGGCGGCTCCATCTCCATCGGGCACCCGTTCGGTGCCACGGGCGCGCGCATCATCACGCAGGCCCTGAATGAGCTGAAGCGTCGGAACAAGAACACGGTGTTGTGCACCGTCTGCGCCGCGGGTGGCCTGGGCGCCGCGGTCATCCTGGAGCGTGCGTGATGGCGACCAAGCAAGAGGCAGTCGAAGCGAAGCAGGGCTTGAGCTACGACGTCACGAACGGCGTCGCGGTCATCACCGTGGACCAGCCGGGCGCGCCGGTGAACACGCTGTCCCCGGACGTGGGCGCCGCGTTCTCCGACCTGCTCCTTCAGGCGGAGCGGGACCCGGAGGTGAAGGCCGTCGTCTTCATCTCCGGCAAGAAGGACAACTTCGTCGCTGGCGCGAACATCGACTTCCTCCAGACCATCAAGTCCCCGGCGGACGTGGAGGCCATCAGCCGCGCCGCGCACGCGGAGTTCGACCGGCTGGAGGCCTTCTCCAAGCCCGTGGTCGCGGCCATCCACGGCGCGTGCCTGGGCGGCGGCCTGGAGTGGGCGCTCGCGTGTCACTACCGCATCGTCACGGACAGCCCCAAGTCGGTGGTGGGCCTGCCGGAGACGCAGCTGGGCCTCATCCCCGGGGCAGGCGGCACGCAGCGGCTGCCCGCGCTGATTGGCGCGGAGGCCGCGCTGGACCTCATCCTCACCGGCAAGAACGTCAAGCCGTCCAAGGCGAAGAAGCTGGGCCTCGTGGATGAAGTCGTGCCGGTGCCCATGCTCAAGGATCTCGCGCTCAAGCGCGCGGCGGAGCTGGCCGCGGGCACGCTGAAGGTGGAGCGCTCGCACCAGGGCTTCAAGGCCGTGGCCCAGAGCGGCAAGAAGAAGGGCATCGCCGGTCTCTTCCAGGGGCTCATCAACAAGGACCTCTGGAAGGAAGCGGCGCTGGAGGACAACCCGCTCGGCCGCAAGGTGATGTTCGACCAGGCGAAGAAGCAGCTCCTGAAGAAGACGCGCGGCAAGTACCCCGCGCAGGAGAAGGCGCTGCAGGTCATCCGCGTGGGCCTGGAGTCCGGCCGCAAGGCGGGCCTGGAGGCGGAAGCGAAGGCCTTTGGCGAGCTGGTGTTCACGGACGTGTCGCGGCGCCTGGTGGAAATCTTCTTCGCCACCACGGCGCTGAAGAAGGAGAACGGCACCTCCAACCCCAACCTGAAGCCGCGCGAGGTGAAGAAGGTGGGCGTGCTGGGCGGCGGCCTCATGGGCGGTGGCATCGCCTACGTGGCTGGCGTGCTCCAGGGCGTGCCCGTGCGCGTGAAGGACCGGGACGACGCGGGCGCGGGTCGCGCGCTCAAGCAGGTGCAGACGGTGCTGGATGAGCGCGTGAAGCGCCGCTCGCTCACGCGGCTCGAGTCGAACGCGAAGCTGTCCAACATCACCGCGGGCACGGACTACAGCGGCTTCAAGTCGGTGGACCTGATCATCGAAGCCGTCTTCGAGGACCTGAAGCTCAAGCACCAGGTCATCGCGGAGGTGGAGGCCGTCACCGGCGAGAACACCATCTTTGCGTCCAACACCTCCAGCCTGCCCATTGGCGAGCTGGCGAAGGGCAGCAAGCGCCCCTCGCAGGTGATTGGCATGCACTACTTCAGCCCGGTCCACAAAATGCCGCTGCTGGAGATCATCACGCACCCGGGTACCGCGGAGTGGGTGACGGCGACCTGCGTGGACGTGGGCAAGAAGCAGGGCAAGACGGTCATCGTCGTCAACGACGGGCCGGGCTTCTATACGTCGCGCATCCTCGCGCCGTACATGAACGAGGCGGCGTACCTGCTGGCGGAAGGCGCGGACATCGTCCAGCTGGACAAGGCGCTGGTGGACTTCGGCTTCCCGGTGGGGCCCATCACGCTCTTGGACGAGGTGGGCATCGACGTGGCCCAGAAGGTGGGGCCCATCATGGAGGCCGCGTTCGGCAAGCGCATGGTGGCGCCCAAGGCGCTGGCGGGCGTGGTGTCCGACGGTCGCCTGGGCCGCAAGACGAACAAGGGCTTCTACCTGTACGAGAACGGGAAGAAGAAGGAGGTGGACCCGCAGGTCTACCTGCTCTTGCCGCACGGCAAGGACCGCAAGTCCCTGGACCCCGCGGAGATGGCGGAACGCGTCGCACTGCAGATGGTGAACGAGGCCATCCGCTGCCTGGGTGAAGGCATCCTGCGCAGCCCGCGCGACGGCGACGTGGGCGCCATCTTCGGCCTGGGCTTCCCGCCGTTCCTGGGCGGCCCGTTCCGGTACGCGGACGCCCTGGGCCCGGCCAACCTGCTGCGCAAGCTGGAGCACTACCAGGACAAGTACGGCGAGCGCTTCACGCCCGCGCCGCTGCTGGTGGAGAAGGTGCGCGCCAACAAGGGCTTCTACGAGTCCTGAGCACGTGACGCACCGGGCGGTGAGGGGACCTCAAACGGTTTTCTCCCTGTTTCCGGGCCTGACTTGACGCGAGGGGCGGTTCTGGACCAAGGGGCATGCCCTACATGGTCCGTTCCGCTCCTCGTGTTGTTCTGACCGCCGGGCTCGCGGCCCTGGCGGTGTGCACCGCGTTGGTAGCGGTGTCCGCGATGGTGTTCCCGCAGGGCTACAGCCCCGCGCGGCTGACGTGGCCGGGGGCTCCCATCCTCCTGGGCTGGACGCACTTCGACGCCGGTTGGTACGCGCACATCGCGACGGCGGGCTACAGCTACACGCCCGGCCAGCAGAGCCCGGTGGCGTTCTTCCCGCTGTATCCCCTGGTGCTGCGCGGACTGGGCCTGCTGTCCATGGACACGTTCCTCGCGGGCGTGCTCGTCACCATGCTGTGCGGCCTGGGCGCGCTGTACGTCTTCACGCTGTGGGCGCGCACGCGGGCGGATGAAGAGGCGGCGAGGAACGCGGGGCTGCTGCTGGCGTTCTATCCGTTCGCGTTCTTCCTCTACGGGGCCATGTATTCGGACGCGCTGTTCCTCCTGCTGATCATCGGAGCGTTCCTGCTGTTGGAGCGGGGGCAGCTGGGGTGGGCGGTGCTGCTCGCGGCGGTGGCCACGGCGGCGCGGCCGGTGGCGCCCGCGCTGGTGGTGGGCCTGCTGGCGCGGCGGCTGGAGTGGAAGCACGAGCGCGGCCAGAAGTGGAGCCTGATGGACCTGCTGCCGGTGTTCGCGGCGGCGGGCTTCGTGCTGTACGTGCTCTACCAGTGGAAGGCGTTCGGCGAACCGTTCGCGTTCGTGAAGGTGCAGTCCGCGCCGGGGTGGGACCAGAAGCCGGGCTGGCGCACGTGGGCGAAGCTGCGCTGGTTCCAGGGCTTCAGCCGGGAGATGTCGCTGTCGGACGGCTTCAGGCTGATGGGGCACGCGGCCGTCACGGTGGGGGCGCTCGCACTGGTGTGGCCCACGGTGAAGCGGTTGGGGTGGGGCTATGGCGTGTACGCGCTGGCCATCGTGGGATTGCCCGCACTGTCCAGCAAGGACTTCATGGGAATGGGGCGCTACCTGCTGGCCGCCTTCCCGCTGTTCCTCACGTTGGCGCTGCTGCTCAAGGAACGGCCGCGCACGAGGTGGGGAGTGCTCGCAACGAGCGCCTGCGTGATGCTGGCGCTGACGGCGGCCTTCGGAGCGGCGGAGTACGTGTCATGAGCGGACGGATGGGACGAGCGCTGGCGCGAGCCGCGGCCCCGAGCGCGGAGGCCGCGTCATGAGCGGGCTCATGTCCCAGGCGCTGGAGCTCTATGCGCACCTACCCTCGGGCGAGCGCTTCCACGTGCACGCGCGGGCGTCCTCGGCTCCCTTGCTCGCGGTGGCGTCGCGTCTGCCCGCCGGGACGGTGGCGGACATCGGCTGCGGGCACGGCCTCCTGTCCGCGGTGATGGCGCTCGCGGTGCCGGAGCGACGGGTCCTCGGAGTGGACCTGGACGAGCGCAAGGTGCACTGGGCGAAGCAGGCCCTGTCGGGGCTGCCCAACGTGACGCTGGACGTGGGCTCCGTGGAAGAGCTCGCGAGGACGCAGCCGCACAGCCTCGACGCCGTGGTGGTCTGCGACGTGCTGTACCTGCTGCCCGACGAGCGGTGGCCCGGCTTCCTCCAGTCCGTGCGCGGCCTGCTCAAGCCCGGCGGCCGCTTCCTCCTGAAGGAAGTCGAAGGCGACCGCTCCTGGAAGCACGCGAAGGCGCTCGCGCAGGAGTGGGTGATGGTCTCGCTCCTGGGGCGCACCAAGGCCAGCGGCGGCATGGTGCTCAAGCCGCGAGTCGACGGCGTGCGGCTCCTGCGCGACGCAGGCTTCGAGGTGCGTGAAGTCGTGGGCCTGGGCGCGGGCTACACGACGCCGCACCTGCTCTACGACGCCGAGGCCCGCTGAAGAAGCCCACGCGTGCGTGGCGGGCCACCTCCAAGCCTGTCCGACAGTCGGACAGGTTTCCGCGGCTCGTCAGCCCAGCTCGCCGTAGTTCGCCAGCGTGATGCCCCGCTCCACGAGCTTCGCCTTCACGCGGGGACTGGTGAGCGCGGCCAGCTCCGCCTCCCAGCCATAGGTCCACGCCGGATCCTCCGGCACATGCGGAGCGCCCTCACCGGGGTGGCACCCCAGCTCGAAGTCTCCCGCCGGCAGCGAGTCCAGCACCGAGAGCAGCGCGGACTCATCCAGCCGGCCCGCCTCGAATACGCCCCCCGCGCTCACCCGCCGCACGCCCGGCCGGGCCCGAGGAGCCGTCCGCGCCAGCACCGCGAGCACCGTCGTCTTCACCGCCGGCCCGGGAGCCCGAAGCCACGACGCGCGCGGCAGCGCATCCGGCCACCGCAGCGGCAGGCCCTCCCGAGCGGCAATGCCCTCTACCACCGACCGCACCCCCGGCAGTAGGTGCAGGTGCTGGTGCCCGTCCAGGTGGTCCACCTTCGCGCCCAGCTCCCGAGCGCGGGCAAGCTGCGCGGACAGCTCCCGCTCCAGCTCTTCTCTCCGTACCCGCCCCGTCACCCACGCCTTCGCGAACTCCGCCCAGCTGCCCCGCAGCCGCCCGCCCGGCGCCACCGTCCGCACGGCCTCAGCGGGGGCCGCGCAGGGAAGCCGCGTGGACAGCGCCAGGTGCACGCCCACCGCCAGCCCTTGCGCCTTCGCCAATCCCACGGCCTCCGCGGCGGAGGGCCCCATGGCCAGCAGCGTCGCGCTGGTCACGATGCCCTCGCGGTGCGCCTTGAGGATGCCCGCGTCCAGCGACGGATGCAGGCCCAGGTCGTCCGCGTTGACGATGAGGCGGGTGCGCGACGCCATGTGCGGCCTACCCACGCCCCGCGTGGCCCGGCACCGAACGCAATGGCTGCACGGACGGAGGCAGGCGCACCGGCTTGGTCGGCGGCGACGGCGAGCGCGTCTCCGGGTACAGCGCCACCAGCTCCTTCACCATCTTCAAGATGACCGACGGCGACGCCAGCGTGGAGATGCCGCGCGTGCGCGGGAAGTAGTCCACGCCCATCTGGAACACGCGGAAGCCCTTGCGGATGGCCTTCACCACCAGCTCCGCGTCGATGAACGAGCCCTGGCTCCGGAGCTCCATCGACTCCAGCACCTGGCGGCGCATCAGCTTGAAGCTGAAGTTCACGTCCTTGATCTGGATGTCGAACAGCGCCCGGATGAGCACGTTGTAGACGAACGAGTACACGATGCGCTTCGCGCCCTCGCTCGTGCGGTCGAACCGGAAGGCGCAGATCATGTCCGCCTCCAGGTAGTTCATCAGGTGCAGCGCCCGCTCCAACTCGCGCATGTCCCACGGCAGGTCGATGTCCGAGTACAGCACCAGGTCCTTCGTGCTCGCCGCCAGCCCCGTGCGCATCGCTCCGCCCAGCTTCAGGTTCACGGGGTGGGTGATGACCCTTAGCTGAGGCACCTTCGCAGCCAGCGCGTCGCAGACCTCCTGGGTCCGGTCCGTGGAGGCGTCATTGACGACGATGATTTCGAAGTCGTCGGTGAGCTTCGGTAGCACTTCCAGTGCGCGGCTCACCGCGCGCTCCACGTAGTCCTCTTCGTTCCAAGCGGGGAAGAAGAGGCTGATGCTCGGGTACTTGGCCACGGTCGTCATGTCGCGCGCGTTCCGTCCGGAAGGAAACGCGCGCTCGCTAGCAGAGCCCCTACCCGCAGGCAAACCCCTTGGCCCTTCTCGTGGGAAACCCCTATAGTACCGCCTAGTCATCATTTTACGGGGACACGGTGAAAACCCAGCCCTACACGCTTCTGGTCGTGGACGATTCACAGGCACTGCTGCCTCAGCTGGTGCGCGCGCTCGGCCCGGAGGACTTCGCGCTCCGTGTGGCCCGCTCCGGGCCGGAGGCGCTCGGGCTGACCCAGGAGGTAGACGGCGTCTTGCTCTGCTCCGGCGGCCTCGACGAGGCCCAGGCTCAGGGCCTCCTGGAGGCCCTCTCCCCACCGCAACCGGGGCCCCAACCCGCCGTGGTGGTCCTGGCTCCCCCGGAAGACCGGGCCTTGCGCCTGGCCGCGCTGCGCAGGGGGGCTGAGGTAATTCTGACCCCATGGGACGACGAAGAGCTGCGTTTGAGGCTCTACCGGAGCCTGGAAGCGCACTCCCGGTTGAGGTCACTTCACTCCCAGGTCGAGGAACTGCGGCGCCTGGCGGTGACGGACGGCCTGACCCAGGTGCACAACCATCGTTACTTCCAGGAGCGCCTGCGCGAGGAGTTCCGCCGCTCGCAGCGCTACGACGAGAGCCTCTCTCTCATCCTGGTGGACCTGGACCACTTCAAGAACATCAACGACGCCCACGGCCACGGCGCCGGAGACCGCGTCCTGAGAGAGGTGGCAGCCTCCCTCCAGCACAGCGTCCGTGAGACGGACCTGGTGGCCCGCTATGGAGGAGAGGAGTTCGCCATCCTCCTGCCCTGCACCCACCTGCCCGGCGCCCTCACCGTGGCGGAGAGAATCCGTAAGGGAATCAACGAGTTGCACGCCGGGCCGGAGGGTGCCCTGCGCGTCACCGCGTCCCTGGGCGTCTCCAGCTTCCCCCACCGCGCCATCCTCGCCCCGGAGCAGCTGCTGCTCACCGCGGACGAGGCCCTCTACCGCGCCAAGCGGGAGGGTCGCGACCGCATCTGCCTGCACCCTCCCGCGCCCCTGTTTTCCGCGCCGCCCTCCCGCGCTGGCTGACCCAGAGGGTCAAAAACCCTGAGTCGGGTTTGACCCCATTGGGTTCCATGGGTCTATGATGACCTTGCCCCTTTTTGTCATGTCACTGAAAAAGGACGTGATTGCCGGGGTTTATCCAAATCTCCGGTTTGGCAAGGCCATTGCAAATGTCTATTCCCGGAAAGTCCATGGGAACCCTCGGAGCTCAAGCGCAGGCGCAGGACCCGGTCGCTCGCGGCCGGCTGCTGCTCGTGGACGACGAGGAGAACATCCTCAAGTCCATCCGGCGGGTGCTGCGCCGGGGTGAGTGGGACATCGAGACGGCGACGGACGCCGAAACGGGTCTGCGCACGCTGGAGCGCTTCCAGCCGGAGGTCGTCATCTCCGACTTCCGCATGCCGGGGATGAACGGGGTGGAGTTCCTCACCCAGGTGAAGCTCCAGGCGCCGCGCGCCCAGCGCATCATGCTCACGGGGCAGGCGGATCAGCAGGCCATCGAAGAGGCCATCAACCGCTCCGAAATCTTCCGCTTCATCTCCAAGCCCTGGAACGACAGCCACCTGGTCCTCACGGTGAAGAGCGCCTTCGAGCAGTACGCGCTCCACGCGGAGAACGACCGGCTCTACCGCGTCACCCAGGAGCAGAACGCGGAGCTCAAGCACCTCAACGCGGACCTGGAGGAGCGCGTCGCGCTGCGCACGCGCCTGCTCTCCACGGCCAAGCGCGAGTGGGAGCTGTCCTTCGACTGCATGGAGACGCCGCTCGCGGTGGTGCGCGCGCGGGACTTCGCGGTGCGCCGGGCCAACGTGGCCTACGCGCAGGTGGCCCGCCGCTCCATCGAAGAAGTGCCTTCCGACGTCCCCTGCCACCAGTACCTCTTCGGCCGGGACACGCCGTGCACGGGCTGCCCGCTGCCCTCCGCCATGGAGACAGGCAAGGGCGCGCGCGGGGAAGTGCAGCAGGGCGGGCGCAGCTACGTGGTGGCCGCGTATCCCTTCGCCGGTGACGACCGCGCGGTGTGCACCTACCGCGACGTCACGGAAGAGCAGGCCATGACGCGCCGGCTCATCGAGACGGAGAAGATGGCCGCGGTGGGCCAGCTCGCGGGCGGCGTGGCGCACGAAATCAACAACCCGCTGGGCGGCATCCTCGCCTTCGCGCAGCTGATGTCCCGCGACGCGGGCCGCAGCGAGAGCGACCTGGAGTCGCTGAAGCTGATTGAAGAGAGCGCGCTGCGCTGCAAGCGCATCGTGGAGAGCCTGCTGAAGTTCAGCCGGCACAGCCGCGTGGAGGACCGCCGCCTCTTTGATTTGTCCAAGTGCGTGGAGGATGCCGCGGTGCTCTTCCGCGCGCAGCTCAAGTCCATGCCCAAGGTGGAGCTGAAGCTGGGCCTGAAGGACGGGCTGCCCAAGGTGTACGGCGACCCCGGCACGCTCGCGCAGGTGGTGCTCAACCTGCTGCAGAACGGCCTGCAAGCGCTTCCCAATGCCGACGGGCGCCTGTCCCTGGAGACGGGGCGCGAGGGCGACCGGACGTTCTTCGCGGTAAGGGACACCGGCTCGGGCATCGAAGAGCGTCACCTGCCGCGCATCTTCGAGCCGTCCTTCACCACCAAGCCGCCCGGCGAGGGCACCGGCCTGGGGTTGTCCATCGCCTATCGCATCGTCCAGGACCACGGGGGCACCTTCCACGTGGACACCCACGTGGGTCAGGGCTCCCGCTTCATCGTCTACCTGCCTATTCCCCTGCAGCTCGAGAGGTTGCCGTGAACCAAGTCAAGCGCGCCAAGGTCCTCGTTGTGGATGACGACTCCGTCGTCCTCAAGGCCGTCACCCAGATCCTCCAGCGGGAAGGACACCCGGTCGTCGCCATCGACGACGCGGTGGAGGGGCTCGCGGCGGCGAAGGATCCGTCCATCGACGTGGTCGTGCTCGACATCAAGATGCCGCACCTGTCCGGCATGGACCTGCTGCGCGCCATCAAGGCGGACCGCCCGGACGTGGAGGTCATCATGATGACGGCCTTCGCCACCGTGGAGACGGCGGTGGAGGCGGTGAAGGCGGGCGCGTACGACTACCTCACCAAGCCCTTCGAGAACATCGACGAGGTCAGCCTCACGGTCGCCAAGGCCGCCGAGCGCAAGGCGCTGAAGGACCGCACCCGCGCGCTGGAGGAGGCGCTCACCGCGCGCAGCCAGTTCGAGGACCTCATCGGTCAGTCCTCGCAGATGCGCGCCGTGTTCAAGCTGGTGGAGACGGTCAGCCACTCCACCGCCACGGTGCTCATCCAGGGTGAGAGCGGCACGGGCAAGGAGCTGGTCGCCCGCGCCATCCACTACCGCAGCGCGCGCCGCGACAAGCCCTTCGTGGCCGTCAACTGTTCCGCGCTGACGGAGACGCTGCTGGAAAGCGAGCTCTTCGGCCACGTGAAGGGCAGCTTCACCGGCGCCACCGGCAACAAGAAGGGCCTCTTCGAGGCGGCCGACGGCGGCACCATCTTCCTGGATGAAATTGGCGACGTGCCCCCGGCCACCCAGGTGCGCCTCTTGCGCGTCCTGCAGGAGGGTGAGGTCAAGCGCGTGGGCGCCAACGAGCCCGTGAAGGTGGACGTGCGCGTCATCGCCGCCACGCACGTGGACCTGTCCCGCGCGAAGGAGCAGGGCAAGTTCCGCGAGGACCTCTTCTATCGCCTCAACGTCATCACCATCGACCTGCCGCCCCTGCGCGACCGCCCGGAGGACGTGCCGCTGCTCGCGCACCACTTCCTCAAGGTCTACACCGGCAAGGCGGACAAGAAGGTCACCGGCATCAGCCCCCGCGCCATGGAGGCCCTCACCTGCAACCGGTGGACGGGCAACGTGCGCGAGCTGGAGAACGTCATCGAGCGCGCGGTGGTGCTGACGGCCAACGACGCCATCGACGTGGAGGACCTGCCGCCCGGCTTCCAGGCCGCGCCCCAGGCCGACTCGGCGGTGGAGGTGTTCAGCCTGGCGCACCTGCCGTACGCCCAGGCCAAGCGTCTGGCCATGCGCGCCTTCGAGCGCCGCTATCTGTCCGCGCTGCTGGAGAAGAACAACCACAACGTGTCCAGCGCGGCGCGCGCGGCCGGCGTGGACCGCTCCAACTTCCGCCGTCTGCTCAAGCAGTACGAAGTGGCCGGCCGCAGCATGAAGCCGCGCTCGCCCAAGGGCCCGGACTCGGACAGCGGTCCGGGCCCCGTCCTGGAAGCGGTGTCCTGACGGGGCCCTTCGGGGAGTGACGGCGCTTCAGCCGTCCTCCCCGGGCTCGCGCTCGCTGCGACGTGCGGCGAGTTGCTGTTGGATGGTTTCGTAGCGCTCGGACAGCTCCGCCTCGAAGCCGTTGCGCGTCGGGGTGTAGAAGCAGCGGGAGCGCAGCGCTTCGGGCAGGTAGTCCTCCGGGACGTAGTTGCCCTCGAAGTTGTGCGGGTACTTGTACCCGCCGCCGTAGCCCAGCGACTTCATCAGCTTGGTGGGCGCGTTGCGCAGGTGCATGGGCACTGGCAGCGCGCCTTCCTTCGTCACGGCCTCGCGCACGGCCGCGTACGCGGCGATGACGGCGTTCGACTTGGGCGCGAGCGCCAGGTACGTCACGGCCTGGGTGAGGGGCAGGGTGCCCTCCGGCAGGCCCATGAGCTGGAAGGCCCTCAGCGCGTCCACCGCCACGCCCAGCGCGCGCGGGTCCGCGTTGCCCACGTCTTCCGACGCGAAGATGACCATGCGGCGGAAGATGAAGACGGGGTCCTCGCCCGCCTCCAGCATGCGCGTCATCCAGTACAGCGCGGCGTCCACGTCGCTGCCGCGCATGGATTTGATGAACGCGCTGACGACGTTGTAGTGCTCCTCGCCGCCCTTGTCGTAGAGCAGCATCTTCTGCTGGAGCGCCTCCTCCGCCACCTTGCGGTCCACCGCCGTGCGGCCGTACGCCGCCGCAGCCTCCAGCGCGGTGAGGGCCTTGCGCGCGTCGCCGCCCGCCGCGTCCGCGATGAACTCCAGCGCCGCGTCGTCCACGGCCACCTTGCCGCCCAGCCCCCGAGGGTCCGCGACGGCGTGGCGCATGACGGCGATGAGCTCCTCCTGCTCCAGCCCGCGCAGGGTGATGACGCGGCAGCGCGACAGGAGCGCGGCGTTCACCTCGAAGGACGGGTTCTCCGTGGTGGCGCCAATCAGCGTGACGGTGCCCTTCTCCACGTGGGGCAGGAGCGCGTCCTGCTGCGACTTGTTGAAGCGGTGGATTTCGTCGATGAAGAGCAGCGTGCGCTGGCGGTTCAGCTTCCAGCGGTCCTGCGCGCGGGCCACCGTCTCGCGGATGTCCTTCACGCCCGCGAGCACGGCGGACATGGTCTCGAAGGAGGCGCCGGTGGAGCGCGCGACGAGCTGGGCGAGCGTCGTCTTGCCGGTGCCGGGCGGGCCCCAGAGGATGAGGCTGGGCACCTGGTCGCTCTCCAGCGCGCGGCGCAGGAAGCGGCCCTCACCGGTGAGGTGCTCCTGTCCCAGGTACTCGCTGAGCGAGGTGGGGCGCATGCGCTCGGCGAGCGGCGCCAGGACGGCCTGTTCCTTCTGGCTGGCGTGGTCGAAGAGGTCCATGGGGCCCCCAAACCTAGCGTCCCGGCCGCCCTGCCGCGCCCCCTTGTGATGTCCAGCGCCGGGCAGGTGCGTCATTTTCCTGCGGAGGCCGGCTGGCCGGCTGGACTAGAACCCGGGGGGCGTGCAGACCCTCGTCATCGTCGCGAAGCGTGACACCCCACAGGCCGTCGCCCTGGCGGCGGAAATCCAGCAGCGCCACCCGAACCTGACGGTGCTGGCGGACCGTGCCCTGGCGCATGCGCTGAACTGGCCACGAATTGAAGACCGCGAGCTGGCGGCCCGAGCGGACCTGGTGGTGGTGCTGGGCGGTGACGGCACGCTCATCTACGCGGCGCGCCTGTTGGGCGGACGCAACGTGCCCATCATCGGCGTCAACCTGGGCAGCCTGGGCTTCATGACGGAAATCTCCGTGGAGGAGCTCTTCATCCGGCTGGATGACGTGCTGGCGGGGAACTTCCACGTGGACTCACGGATGAAGCTGTCCTGCCGCCTGTTGCGCGGTGGCAAGGTCCTCATCGAGGACGAAATCCTCAACGACGTGGTCATCAACAAGGGCGCGCTCGCGCGCATCGCGGACCACGAGACGTCCATCGACGGGGTGCCCATCACCACGTACAAGTCGGACGGCGTCATCCTGGCCACGCCCACCGGCTCCACGGCGTACTCGCTGTCCGCGGGCGGCCCCATCGTGCACCCCTCGGTGGACTGCACCATCCTGTCGCCCATCTGCTCCCATGCGCTGACCCAGCGGGCCATCGTGGTGCCGGCGGACCGCACCATTCGCGTGACGCTGAAGAGCGAGACAGCGGACACGTACCTCACGCTGGACGGGCAGACGGGCCACTCGCTCCAGGGCGGGGACTGCATTGAAGTGGTGCGCTCGCCCAACCGCGTGGGCCTGGTGCGCAACCCGCGCGTGGCCTTCTTCACCATCCTCCGGCAGAAGCTCCACTGGGGCGAGCGCTGAGCCTCCGGGCCCTTCGGGTGGGGCTCCCCTCGGGGGGGAGCGGTGGGGTAGCGTCCGGCCCGTGACGACGGGTGGGCACAGGACGCGTTTCGGCAAGTACGAGTTGCAGGAGCGCCTGGGCGCGGGTGGCATGGCCGTGGTGCACCGCGCGCGCTACACCGTGGCGGAGGGCGTGTCCCGGTCCGTGGTCATCAAGCGAGTGAGGGACCCGTACGCGCTGGACCCCGCCTTCGTGCGGATGTTCCTCAACGAAGCGCGCATCTCCATGGGGCTGTCGCACGGCAACATCGTCCAGGTCTTCGACTTCGGGCAGGAGGAGGGGGAGTACTTCCTCGCCATGGAGTGGGTGGACGGGCAGCCCCTGTCCAAGGTGCTCAAGCGCCTGAAGCTGAAGGGGATGGCGCACCTGCCGGCGCCGCTGGCCGTGCAGCTGATGGTGGAGGTCTGCAAGGGCCTGCACCACGCGCACACGCGCCGCGACGAGGAGGGCCGCTCGCTGGGGCTGGTGCACCGCGACGTGTCCCCGGACAACGTCCTGGTGAGCTACGAGGGCGAGGTGAAGCTCACCGACTTCGGCATCGCGAAGGCGCAGTGGGCCGGGCGGCAGGACACGGACGCGGGCGTGGTGCGCGGCAAGTTCCTCTACCTGTCACCGGAGCAGACGCGAGCGGAGGCGTTGGACGCGCGCTCGGACGTGTACACGGCCGGCGTGGTGCTCTTCGAACTGCTCACCGGTCGCAGGCCCGCGGAGGGAGACCAGGTCGCGGTGATGGAGCGCATCGCCACGGGCGACCTGACGCCCCCGCACGCGCACGTGCCGGACCTGGATCCGTCGCTGGGGGCGCTGGTGACGCGGGCGTTGGCGCTGAGGCGGGATGATCGCTTCACGAGCGCGGAGGACTTCCAGCGCGCGTTGGCGGAGTGGCTCGCGTACCGGGCGCCACTGTTCCCCGCGTCCACGCTGCGCCACCTGATGGGCTGGCTGTTCGAGGAGGAGCTGAAGCTCGCGGGCCAGCCGCCGCGGATTCCGGAGTCCTTCCTGCGTCAGGTGGCGGTGTGGACGGGGG
>NZ_RAWF01000205.1:0-17762 GCF_003612075.1 Corallococcus sp. CA041A | reverse complement strand
AACGAGCACTGGCTGCTGGAGCGCCACAACTTCCTCTCGCCGAGTCAGGCCCGGCGAGCGCTGATGCAGTCGAAGCAGGCGGCCTGATTACAACCAATCTGGTGTCTCAATAATCCGGTGCGGTACATCCCTGAAGTGCGAGCAGACGCTCCAGGACGAAGACTCGGGCGGCCTCCGGTTGATCGGACTTCGCGGAGCACCGGAGGAATACGTCACCGGAACGAAGGCCTCGCTGACAGTGGAGGCATCAGGGCTCGACAGCGTCGTCCCCCCGGTGACCTCGGTGACGTTCGTGGAGGTGGATGCACGGGGCAAGGTGAAGAAGCGCTTCGCCACGGTGCCAGTGCCCGCGGGCGCAACGGAGGTGACGACGGAGCTGACGCTGGACACGTCCACCGCGCGCACCGTGCGACTGTCCGTGGAGGCTCGCTTCGGCGACGGCAGCACCCGGGGCTCGGACACGCGGGAGGTGACCATCGTCACCCCGGCCTTCGTGGAGGCACGGCGCAAGGGCTACGAGGAGGGCAGCCGCCGGTGGCAGGCGTTGGACCAGCGCTTCACGCAGGAGATTCCCACCCCCTGCGCCGACATCGCCGCCACCGTGGCCTGGCTCAGGGCCCAGCCCGAAGTCGAGTCCGCCCACGGCACCGGCCACCACAACTACGACTACCGGGTGAAGGGCTCCGGCATCACCAACCTCGTCAACTGCCACAACCCCTGACGCGCGGGACTACGACGGCTTCTCGCCCGAGCAGGCGGCGGCACGCGCGCGCAGCAGCGCCTGTTCCTTCGCGTTGCGCGTGAGCGACGCGGCCCGTTCGAACTCCGCCCGGGCCTCCTTGAGACGCCCCAGCTTCTGGAGCAGGTCGCCGCGCACGCTCGGCAGCAGGTGGTAGTGCTTGAGCGACGGCTCGGCCACGAGCTGGTCCACCAGCTCCAACCCCACCGCGGGACCGAACGCCATCGACAGGGCGACAGAGCGGTTCAACTCCACCACCGGTGACGGCGTGAGCCTCGCGAGCACCGCGTAGAGCGCCGCGATGCGCGGCCAGTCCGTCGCCTCCGGCGTGCGCGCTCGTGCGTGGCACGCGGCGATGGAGGCCTGCACCGTGTAGGGCCCCGCCGGCCCGGCCTTCTCCGAGCGCTCCAGCGCCGCGAGCCCGCGGCGGATGAGGAGCTGATCCCACTGCCCACGGTTCTGCTCCAGCAGCAGCACGGGTTCCCCCGAGGGCCCCACCCGCGCCCGGGACCGCGACGCTTGAATCTCCATCAGCGCCACCAGCCCGTGCACCTCCGGCTCGCCCGGCGCCAGCTCCGCGAGGATGCGGCCCAGGCGAAGAGCGTCCTGGCAGAGTTCCGGCCGCATCCAGCCATCGCCCGCGGTCGCGGCATAGCCCTCGTTGAAGATGAGGTAGACGACCTCCAGCACCGACGCGAGCCGCGCCGCCAGCTCGTCGCCATGAGGGACCTCGAAGGGGACGCCCTTCTCCGCCAGCGTGCGCTTGGCCCGGACGATGCGCTGGGCCACCGTGGGCTCCGGCACCAGGAACGCGCGGGCGATTTCATCCGTCGTCAGGCCGCCCAACAGCCGCAGCGTGAGCGCCACCCGCGCCTCCGGGGACAGCACCGGGTGGCAGGACGTGAAGATGAGGCGCAACAGGTCGTCGCCGACGTCGTCGTCCAGGGCCGCGTCCAGGTCTGGCACCTCCGCCTCCTCCAGCCCATGCCCCAGCTCCTCGTGCTTGCGCGCGAGCAGCTTGTGACGGCGCATCTCGTCGATGGCGCGGCGCTTCGCGGTGGCCATGAGCCACGCGCCCGGATTCTCAGGCACGCCCGACACCGGCCATTTCTCCAGCGCCACGACCAGCGCGTCCTGCGCCAGCTCCTCGGCCTGCCCCACGTCGCGCACCATGCGCGCAAGCCCGGCAATGAGCCGGGCGGACTCGATTCTCCACACCGCGTGCACCGCGGCCTGCGCCTTGGACATCGTCACGGCGCGAACTCAATCAAATGCACGTCGAATGGGCGCCCCGGAAATCGACAGGGGGTTCGATTTCCCGCGAAGACAGCACGGCCCCGGGCCTCCCCTCATCAGGGAAGCCCGGGGCCGTCACCTCACGCCCGCGCCTCGGCTGCCAGGCCAGCGGCCGACTCCGGCACCGGCTCGTACGTCCCCAGGCGCATGCTCGCCTGGGCCCGCCCCTGCGTGCGGCCACGCAGCGCCGTCACGTAGCCGAACAGGCGCGCCATGGGCACGCGCGCGGACACGCACCGCGCCGTCCCCTTCGCCTCCATCCCCAACACCCGTCCCCGCCGCGACGCCAGGTCGCCCAGCACGTCGCCCAGGAACTCCTCAGGCGTCACCACCTCCACCTCCATCACCGGCTCCAGCCCCTGCACGCCCACGCGCCGTGCGGCCTCCTGGAGCGCCAGCGAGCCCGCCACCATGAAGGCCTGCGGCGTGGAGTCCTTCACGTGCGTGTCCCCATCCACCAGCCGTACCTCCACGTCCACCAGCGGCACGCCCTCCCGCATGCCCTTCGCCATGGCGCCAGCCACGCCCTTTTCAATGGCGGGCACCAGCTCGCGGGGGATGGAGCCACCCTTCGTGGCGTCCACGAAGACGAGCCCCGCCCCTCGCGGCGCAGGACCCACGTCCAGCACCACGCGTGCGTACTGTCCGGGCCCGCCGGACTGGCGGACGTGGCGGTACTCCTGGCGCACCGCGCTCCGGAGCGTGTCGCGGTACGCCACCTTCGGCTGTCCCACGCGCGCCTCCACGCCGAACTCCGTCCTCAACCGGTCCACGACCACCTCCAGGTGCAGCTCACCCATGCCGGACAGCAGCACCTGGCCGCTCTCCGGATCCACGCCCAGGCGCAGCGACGGGTCCTCCGCCGCCAGCCGTTGCAGGCCCTCTTCCAACTTCGGCAGCTCCGCGGGAGAGCGCGCCTCCACGGCGAGCTGCACCACGGGCTCCATCACGTTCAACGCCTCCAGCACCACCGGTGCCTCCGGGTCGCACAGCGTGTCGCCCGTGCGTACGCCCTTGAGCCCCAGCGCCGCGCACAGGTCGCCCGCGTGCACCTCCGCCACCTCCTCGCGGCGGTTGGCGTGCATGAACATCAGGCGCCCCACCCGCTCCTTCCGTCCGGTGACGGGATTGAGCAGGACGGTGCCCGCACGCAGCGTGCCCGAGTACACCCGCAGGAACACGATGCCTCCCACGGCCTTGTCGCTCATCAACTTGAACGCCAGCGCCGCGGGCGGACCCGAGTCCGACACGGGACGGCTGACGCGCTCGCCGGTGACGGGCGCAAAGCCGTCCACGGAGGCCACGTCCGCGGGTGACGGCAGGTAGCTGACGACCGCATCCAAGAGCATCTGCACTCCCTTCTTCTTGAAGGCCGACCCGCACAGCACCGGCACCAGCGTCCGCGCGAGCGTGCCCGAGCGCAGCGCGCGCTCCAGCTCCTCCACGGTGATGTCCTCCACCCGCCCGTCCACGAACTTCTCCATCACGCCCGCGTCCAGGTCCGCGCACACTTCAATGAGGCGCATGCGGTACGGCAGCACCGCCTCCACCAGCTCTGGAGGCACAGGCGCGTCGTCGTCAAAGCCGCCGTCGTCGCCCTGGAAGCGCACCAACCGCATGCGCACCAGGTCCACGAGCCCCTGGAAGTCCGCGCCGTCGCCCACGGGCCACTGCACGGCCACCGGGCGCACGCCCAGCCGGTCCACCATGGACTGCACGCTCAGGGCGAAGTCCGCGCCCACCTTGTCCATCTTGTTGATGAACGCGATGCGCGGCACGCCGTAGCGGTCCGCCTGGCGCCACACCGTCTCCGACTGCGGCTCCACGCCCTGGCTGGCGTCGAACACCGCCACCGCGCCGTCCAGCACACGCAGCGAGCGCTCCACCTCGATGGTGAAGTCCACGTGGCCCGGCGTGTCCAGGATGTTGATGCGATGGGGCACGCCCGCCTCCCGCCCGTGCCGGGGCTGCCAGAAGGCCGTCGTCGCCGCGGAGGTGATGGTGATGCCGCGCTTCTTCTCCTGCTCCATCCAGTCCATCTCCGTGGAGCCCGTGTGCACCTCTCCCGTGGAGTGGATGCGGCCGGTGAAGAAGAGGACGCGCTCGGTGAGCGTCGTCTTGCCCGCGTCGATGTGGGCCATGATGCCGATGTTGCGGTACCGCTCGATGCGCGTGGTGCGAGGCATGGAAGACTCCCGTTCCCGTCCGGGCAGCGAGGCCCGCGGGTGTGTATTGGATTGAGCTGCCGGTTGGATGAGTGGAATGGACCGGTGGCTGTCTTCAGGCGCGCACGCGCACGCAGGGCCGGAACGGCACGTCAGGCCGCCACGGGAACGCGCGAGGACACACGAAGGCACCCCCAGGGAGGGGACGGGCGGAGACGGAGCTCACGGTGCGCGGGCAACCAGCCACGCGCGCACCGGAGGACTCCGGTCCGCCTGCTCAAATATCGAGCAGGACCTCGTGACGGGGGGCGAGGCGCACGTCCGCCGCCGGCGCGAAGGCGCTCAGGACAGGCAGGGCATGGAGAGTGACGGGCCTCATGACGAGATAGGAGTAAGACAGACAGCCCCCGCTGTCAACCCGACGGCCTCCCCGTGTTCCAGGGCCGGAAATAAATCCCCGAAAGAATATCCGCCGCGGGCGCCGTACATGTGGCGGTTGGCGACAGAAGCCAACCCCTGGTTCTTCCGAGGGGGAAGTATGTCCACGTTCTACAAAAGCCTGCTGACGGCCTCCATGGGTCTCGTCGGCTTGAATGGGTGTGTCTACGGTTACATCTACGACTCCGCGTCGGGCAGTGCCGTGGCAGGCGTGACGGTCATCGTCGCCTCCGGCACCTGCAGCGGCACCGGCTGCGGCACCGGGCTCGCGACCCAGTCCACGGACTCGTCCGGCCTCTACGTCTTCGACGCGTACGGCAACCGCAACGGCGAGAACAACGTCCAGCTGATCACCGCGGCCTCCGGCGAGGAGGCGGTGCGGCTCGTCTACAGCCGCGCGGGCTTCCGCTCCGTCACCGTCTACCACCGGCCCAAGTACACGACGATGACGCAGGACGGGACCGAGTATGAGGTCTCCGCCGTGCAGCCCGTGTACCTGTGCGCGCTCAACGCCGTGGACTCCGACGGCGACGGCGTCTGTGACGCGGCCGAGGCCCGCTACGGCACCAACCCCAACAGCTCCGACACGGACGGGGACCGCATCAGCGACTTCGCGGAGCTGTACGGCTACGGCGGCGTGGACCTGCGCTACTGGGGCGCGGATCCGCGCAAGAAGGACGTGTTCGTGGAGGTGGACTACTACGCGGACCGCAAGCCCACGCAGGCGGCGCTGGACCGCGTGACGACGTCCTTCGCCAACGCGCCGGTGTCCAACCCCAACGGCACCACGGGCATCGCGCTGCACCTGGTGCTGGACTCGCAGATCGCCGCCGCGGACGCGGACACGGACCTGACCCCCGTGTGGACGGACTTCGACGTCATCAAGGCCAAGTACTTCAAGTCGCGCCGCGCGCCCTTCTTCCACTACGCGCTGTTCGCGAACACGTACAACGGCGGCACCTCCAGCGGCATCTCCCGCGGCATCCCCGCGCATGACTTCGTGGTGACGCTGGGCGGCTGGCCCGTGGCGGGCGGCACGGAGCTGCAGCAGGCCGGCACCCTCATGCACGAGCTGGGGCACAACATCGGCCTGCGTCACGGCGGCAACGACGACAGCAACTACAAGGCCAACTACCTGAGCCAGATGAACTACGAGTACCAGATGTTCGGCCTGCGCATGGACGGCGTGGACAACGTGCTGGACTACTCGCGCGTGCGCGTCGCCGCCATCAGCGAGGCGTCCGTCAACGAGGTCTCCGCGTTCGCTCCCGTCGCGCCCACCACGGAGGCGGACCTGGCCCACATCGGCGTGCGCATCAACGGCGTGCAGCGCGCCGGCACCGCGAGCGCGAACCTGGACTTCAACGGCGACGGCGTCATCCAGACCGCGTCCTACGCGTACAGCCTCAACCGCGACGCCGACACCACGGACCTCATCCCGGCGGCGCAGCATGACTGGCTGGCGCTGGTGTACGACGGCGCCGGGCAGATTGGCGACGGCTGGCTTGGCACGTCCCAGGGCCTGAGCCGCCAGCAGCCCTTCTTCGTCCTCCCGGAGAAGACCGAGTCCTGCCTCACGGTGGAGATGTTCCGCGCCCGGTAGTCCCAGGCCGTCCATCCTGGCAAGTCGTCCCCCGCCGGGTTCCTCTTCACGAGGGACCCGGCGGTCGTTTATCGGTCGCGTGCCCGCGTAGACTCCGGCGCATGCCGCATGTCGCACTCGTGGGATACGGACGTTTTGGACGCGCGCTGGGAACGCTGCTGGAGGCGGTGGGCGTGGAGCACCGCGCCCTGGACCCGGTGGCGGACATCCCGGAGCCGCTCCGCGCGCACTCGGTACACGAGCTGCTGGAAGGGGCGGAGCTGGTGGTGGTGGCGGTGCCGGTGCCCCAGATGCGGGACGTGCTGCGCTCCCTTCGGCCCCACCTGAAACCGGAGCACCTGGTGCTGGACGTGGGCAGCGTGAAGGTGAAGCCCGTGGAGGCGCTGACGGAGGTGCTGGGCGAACAGGTGCCCTGGGTAGGCACGCATCCGCTCTTCGGCCCCTTGAGCCTGGCCATGGCCGAGCGACCCATGCGCGTCGTGCTCTGCCCCAACCCACTGCATCCGGAAGCAGCCCCGCGCGCCCGGCGCTTCTACGAGGGGCTGGGCTGCGAGGTGATTGAGCAGTCGCCCGAGGGCCATGACCAGGTGATGGCGCGCACGCATGCGCTCACCTTCTTCGTGGCCAAGGGGATGGTGGACTCCGGCGCGGCGGCGGACGTGCCCTTCGCGCCGGCCAGCTTCAAGGCGCTGTCGCGCACCATCGAGACCGTGCGCGCGGACGCGGGCCATCTCTTCAACGCCATCCAGCAGGAGAACCCCTTCGCCACGCAGGCGCGAGGCCAACTGCTCGCGGCGCTCCAGGACATCCACCGCGACCTGGAGGCGGCCCCCACGGTGACGCAAGCACCGGAGGCTTCGGGCGTCGCCGTGCCCGGCCTGGAACCGGAAGCGCCTGCGCCCCGCGAGCCGCGTGAGCACATTGATGCGCTCGACCGCGAACTGGTGGAGCTGCTCGCCCGCCGCGAGGAGCTGGCCCGCCGTCAGCGCCGTGCCCAGGAGGCCGGGAACGAGCCCGCTCGCACGGAGACGCTGCTCGCCGTGCGCCGGGCGTGGGCCCGGGAGCTGGGCGTGGACGCGCAGGAGGTGGAGGCCGTCTTCCGCGCCGTACTGGGTAGCGGCCTGCGATGACGCGGCGCTAGAGGTACTCGTCCAGCCAGTCGAACATCCGGTGGTTGGCCACGGCCTGCGCGCCCTCCTGGCAGTGCAGGAGCCCCGTGTCCTGGGTGGTGAAGAGCATGTAGTCCTTCGGGCACTCCAGCGCGTCGAAGAGCAGCCGGGCCTGGCCCTGGGAGAACGCCTCCGCGGTGCCGTCCATCACCAGCGTGCGGCAGCGGATGCGGTGGACGATGGGCTCGTTGTTGAACCGGCGCAGCTCGAAGAGCAGGGCCGATGGCGTGCTGACGCCGTGCTTGGACATCGAGTCCTTCATGTACCAGCGATACAGGAACACCTGCTCCATCAGCTGGGCCATGGCCGCGTCGAAGGCCTGGGGGTTGCTGTCCAGCAGCTGCATCAGCTCCGGGAAGTACATGTTGAACTGCTCGAAGGAGGACTGGCCCCAGTTGAGGACGCCGGGGTTGGGGATGAGGATCTTGATGCGCCGCTCGAACGCGGCGGCGCGCGGCACCAGCGCACCGCCCATGCTCCACCCCAGCAGCGCGATGCGCCGCGAGTCCACGCCCGCGATGCACAGGGCGAAGTCCACCACCGGGCGGATGACCTGCTCCCAGTCGTGACGGAAGGGAAGCCCCTGCTCGCGGATGGCCATGCCCTGGCCGGGCGCGTGCACGATGAGGCAGTGGTAGCCCCGCGCGAGCGCCGCGTCGATGACGTACTTGGACTCCTCCGGCCACGCGTCGCGGCCCTGCTGGAAGATGAGCAGCGGCGCGATGCTCCGGGCGCTCGGGGCGCGGAAGAAGTAGCCGGGCAGCGTGGTGCGCTCGTACGGGATGCGCACGGGCGTGCCCGGAATCTTCAACAGGTGCAGCGCCTTGTTGTAGGCGTCCACCGCCTTGCGCCCGGTGGCGACCACGCTCGGATGAGTGGGCTCGGGGTGGTGGATGAGCGCGGCGCGGTAGTAGTTGGCGGCGCGCAGGTAGGCATTGCCCGCGCTGATGGAATGGCGGCGGGACTGGCTCACGTCGCCCATGGCGCGGATGCGGTCGGCGGTGCTCACCCACTCGTTGGGCCAGCTCCAGTCATCCCCCGCGACGATGCGGGACGCGGTGTCCAGCACCTCGCTGATGTCCGACTGCGCGCTGTAGGTCCCGGCCAGGAAGTGCAGGAGTTGGCTCTCCATGATGGGGTCCGCCATCAGGCCCAGCTCCCACCAGGGCCGGGGCTCGTCGGAAGACGAGGGGGACGACGAGGTCGTGGACGGCTGTCCGGCCGCCGCTGCGGGAGCGCCCCGGAGGAGCGCAAGCCCCCCGGTCAGCCCCAGGCTGGCTTGGATGAGGGAGCGACGGTCCAGTGTGATGCCCATGGTCTCTGGCCTCCAGCGAAGTGCTGGCGCTTCGAACACCGCAGGCCTCCACTTCTGTCACTCACCGCGTCGCCACCAGCGCGAACACGCGGTGGGGCACGGCGAACGGCGTCTGGGGGAACCGCTCCGCGAGGAGCTTCGCGTGCGCGACATCGAAGCGGGCGGCCTCGTCCTCGGAGAGCACCGGGCCCACCTTGGCGCTGGCGCGCACCCGCCCCATCCAGGCCTCGTGGGAGTAGTGGACGACGGTGTCGAAGGAGAAGGACTCCAGGCCGGTGAAGCCCGCGGTGGCGACGTCCTGGAACCAGCGCGGGTAGATGCCGGCGTCGTGTCCGAACTCGACGTAGGGCGCGACCTGCGAGGGATTGAAGGTGTCGATGAGCGTGTGGACCCCCTGCACGACATTGCCCGGCAAAGGCAGCCAGTCGAAGTGCGCGATGACCAGCCGGCCTCCCGGCGCCAGCACCCGGAAGGCCTCGCGGGCCGCGGCGGCGCGGTCGAACCAATGCCAGCACGTGCCGGCGGTGACGAGCCCGAAGGACTCCGACGGCAAGCCGGTCCGCTCCGCCGGAGCCACGCGGAAGTCGATGGACAGCCCCTCCTCGCTCGCGAGCCGGCGCGCCGAATCCAGCATGGGCTCCGAGAGGTCCAACGCCGTGGCGTCACCTCCGCGCTTCGCCAGTCCCCGCGCGAGCGTGCCCGTGCCCGCGCCCAGGTCGAGCACGCGCTGGCCCGGACGAAAGACGCCTTCACGGATGAGTTTCTCGAAGAAGGCCTCCGGAAAGCCGGCGCGGTGCCGGGCGTAGTCCTCCGACGTACGGCCAAAGTCCACCTGCATGGCATGTCCTCCAGGGTTCAAGGCTCCACGCGTCCATCAGGAAAGACACGTCGACAGCGGCCGCGCGCCGCGCCGACACTCCCCTTCCAGGAGGTGGATGGAGCATGGATAGACGCCGCGGTGGACGCTCTCAATCTCGATTCGAACATCGACCTGAGCGCGAGGAAGCCCTGGTGTCGGCAAGCGAGGCCGCGGCGCTGCTCGGCGTGAAGCTGGCGACGCTCTACACCTACGTGAGCCGGGGACTGGTGCGGTGCGTGCCGGTGCAGGGAACGAAGGAGAACCGCTACGCACGCGCGGACCTGGAGCGGCTGAAGGTCCGCCACGACGCGAGGGCGGGACACGCGGCGGTGGCGGCGGGAGCGCTGCGCTGGGGCGAGCCCGTCATCGACTCCGCGGTCTCGCGCGTGGAGGCCAAAGGCCTGGCGTACCGGGGAAGCCACTCCGCGGTGGAGCTGGCCACGAAAGGGCGCTCCTTCGAGGACGTAGCGGAGCTGCTCTGGTCCGGCGCGCTACCGAAACACCGGGACACGACGTGGCCCGCGACACGAGCCCCCATCCCTCCTTCCGCGCTGGCGGCGCTCCTGCCCCAGGGCACGCCTCCCGCGAAGGTGCTGGCGACGCTGGTGCCCCTGCTGGGCGCGCGGGACGCGGTGCGCTTCGCGGCGCCACCGGACCAGGAGCTCGTGCGGGCCCGAGGCCTGCTGCGTCACCTGGCGGCGTGGGTGTGCGCGGCCCGGGCGCCGGAGCGCGTGGCCCACGCCTTGAGGGAACAGACGGTGGCGGACTCGCTGGCGCACGCGTGGGACGCCCGCTCTTCGCACGCTGCGGCGTCGTTGAACCAGGCACTGGTACTCTGCGCGGACCATGAGCTGAACGTGTCGACGTTCGCCGCCCGGGTGACGGCATCCTCTGGCGCGGACCTGTACTCGTGCGTGGGCGCGGCGATGGCGGCGCTCTCCGGAGCGAAGCACGGAGGCGCGTGCGACCGCGTGGAGGCGCTCCTCACGGAGGTGGGCCGTCCGGAGCGGGCGAAGGAGGTGGTGGACACATACGTCCGCCGGGGCGAGTCGGTGCCGGGCTTCGGCCACCGGCTGTATCCCCAGGGAGACCCGCGCACGCCCCCGCTCGTCCTTGCCGCGCGGGAGCTGCGCCCGGATGCGAGATCGGTGCGCGTGGGCGCCGCGCTGGTGGACGTGATGCGCGACGCGGGACATCCCGCGCCTTCGATGGAGGTGGGGCTGGTGATGCTGGCGGAGGCGCTGGGGCTGCCGAAGGGCGCGGCGGCGACGGTGTTCGCGGTGGGGCGCTCGGCGGGCTGGGTGGCGCACGTGCTGGAACAGCGGGAGCAGGGCCACCTGCTGCGCCCCAGGGCTCGCTACGTCGGCCCCTCTTCACCAGGGACAGATTGAATTCATCGGCCGGGATTCAGGATGGGGGTGGCGATGTTTGTGGACCCATTGCGACTCTTCACCCTTTGGAGCCACTGCATGATGAAGAAGACCGCCCTGCTGACCTGCCTGCTCGGATTGCTGGGAGCTCTCCCGGCCAGCGCCGCTGAACTCAAGGACGTGTTCGGCAAGGAGGTCCCCATCGGGCAGGGCCGGCCCACCCTGGTGCTGTATGCCAACAAGGGCACCAAGGATGAGCTGCGCCAGCGAGCTTCCCAGTTCATCTACGACGTGCGTGAGAAGAAGCCCATCGTCGTCATCCACGTGGACCTGCGCGACGTTTCGGGCCTCTTCAAGGGCATTGCTCGCGGGGAGATCCGCAAGAGCCACAACGAGTCGCTCGCCGCCATGAAGGACCTGTACCGCCAGAAGGGCGAGGCACCGCCCGCCGAGCTGGACTCGTCGCTCTACATGGTCGCGGACTCCAAGGGTGAACCCCACAAGTCCATGGGCCTGGAGAAGGGGTTCGACCACGTGTTCGCCCAGGTGCTTGGCACCTCCGGGCAGGAAATCGCACGCGGCGCCTTCTCGGAAGGTGCCCGGAAGCTCAGCCAGGCGATGACCGCCGCGCCCGCCGTGGCGTCCCGCACGCCCTGAGTTCACGGGGTGTGTCCCCCACGCTCCTGCACCGCGCGTGGGTGGACGGCAAGGGATGAACAGCCTTACCTTGCTGACGCGTTAGTCACTGCTCACCTGGAAACCATGTTGATGCATGGGATTCAAACGGTGGGCGGTGGCAGCGCGTCAGGTTCATTTCCCCCGAGACACCCCACATGTTCAAGTTCAAGACGTGCAGCCTCGCCGTGGTGGCCCTTGCGTTCAGCGCCTGTGGCCCCGCGCCGGAAGCGACGGAGCCGTCCCCCTCCGGCAGCGACATCGCGCAGGTCCAGTCCCAGGTGACGAAGGCAATCCCGGGCACGACGTGCGTGGTCGAAGCGACGAAGCCTACACGTATGACGTGGGGGGTCCCATCAGCGCCCAGGCGTCTGCCTGGGATTGCGACCAGGACTACCCCATCATCTACATCTGCTCCACGGTGGAGCAGAAGTCGGTGAGCAGCACGGGCACGGTCACCTGGACGGCCATCCCGGGCAGCCGCGGCTGCTGGCCGGAGACGAACACGGACTTCGGTGGCCAGACGGCCAACCCCACGCCCTACGCGGCGGGCGTCTACCGTCAGCGTTCGCAGGCGGCCATCAAGCTCAACGCCACCACGTGGACCCCGGCGCAGCCGTCCACCTGCGCCACGCTCTCCAGCGACATCCCCTGCAAGTTCACGGCGGTGGTGTCCGGCAACGTGACGCTGTGACGCGCATCGCCGCGGCGTGAAGCACCCCAGACCCCAGGTGTGAACCAGGGCAGGCGTTGGCTAGTCTGACGCCCTCTCGTTCCACCTGGAGTCTTTCATGCACATCGAGTCCCCCCGCGGTGCCCGTTCCCCGAAGGCCGTGACGTTCCTCCGCATCCCGGTGCTGCTCGCCGTGGGGATGATGACGATGGGCAGCGGCCTGGGGAACCCGGGCTGCAACAGCGGCCCCGACGAATGTGAGGACGGTTGCGCCATCGCGGGCACCTATCAACTCCAGTTCACGGACAGCTCGCCGCCTGGCGCCGACTGCGAGGCCTGGGGGCTGGGACTGCCCACGGGCCCGCTCGTGCTGGCCTTCGACAACCCGACCGTCACGACGACGGTCAACGACGCGGAGTTGCGGGGCCTCTACTACGGTGAGTACTCGCTGAGCCTCAATCTCTTCGGCACGCGGACCCTGCCGGACAACCAGGGCTATTACTCCGTCAGTCTCGAGGCGAAGGTGCTGGAGCCCGCGCCCGCCAAGGCCTCCGCCCCCGCGAGCTTCGAGGGCGAGTACGAGCTGACGGTCGAACCCTCCGGTGACGCGGGCGTGGCGGGGTGCCGCATCAAGCGGAACTTCACCGCGACCCGATAGTGACTCCTCCGGGTGGGGCCTCGGCCCCGCTCGGGGTGCGGTAGGTTCGGGGCCATGCGTACCCCCCTCATGGCCTCACTGCTGTTCCTGATGATGTCCGCGCCAGCCCGGGCCGCCGTACCGGCTGGCTTCGTGGAAACGAACTATTCATCCACCAGCCTGACACCCGCCACCGGCATGGCGTGGGCGCCGGATGGTTCAGGGCGCCTGTTCGTCACGCTGAAGAACGGCGTCGTGCGGACGGTGGCCATGAAGGACGGCGTGCTGGAGACGCAGCCGGGCACCTCCACGCTGGTGACGCGCACGTTCGCCACGGAGCCCGCGGTCCACACCAACAGCGAGTGCGGACTCATCGGCATCGCGTTCGACCCGAACTACGTGGTCAACCGGTACGTCTACTTCTTCGTCACCGTCTCCGCCTCCGAGCAGCGCATCGTCCGCTACACGGACTCCAACGGCACGGGCATCGCGCGCACGGAGGTCGTCACGAGGCTGCCCACGGCGGGCAACAACCACGACGGCGGCGGGCTGGGCTTCGGCCCGGACGGGAAGCTCTACTGGGCCATTGGCGATCTGGGCAACGGCTCCGGCGTGGACGCGGACCTGACGTCGCTGGCGGCCAAGATGAGCCGCGCCAACCTGGACGGCACGCCCGCCAATGACAACCCGTTCAACGACGGCGTGGGCCCCAACAACGAATACATCTGGGCGCGCGGCCTGCGAAACCCGTTCACCTTCACGTTCCAGCCCGCCACCGGACTGCTGTGGGTCAACGGCGTGGGCGACCGCTATGAGCAGGTCTTCGTCGTGAGCCGGCGCAGCCACGCCGGCTACAACGACTACGAGAACAACCAGCCCGTCGGGAACGACTACCTCACCCCCGTCATCAAGTACCGCACCAACACGATTGATTCGAGCACCGTCACCGCGACGGGCGCGGTGCGCAGCGGGGGCATCACCACCTTCACCACCGCCTCGCCGCACGGCTTCCGCAAGGGGGAGAGGCTCACGCTCGAAGGCGTGGGGGACGCGAGCTTCAACGGCGAGTTCTACGTCGCCAGCGCCAACAACGCGCCCACGACCACCACCTTCACCGTGGCCCAGCCGGGCCTGCCGGACACGACCAGCGGCGGGGGCACAGTCACGACGCAGGCGCTGGGCGGCTCCATCACCGGCGGCGTCTTCTACGACGCGACCCTCTTCCCGCCGGAGTACCGCGGCAACTACTTCTTCGGCGACTACAAGAGCGCCCAGGTGACGCGCGCCACGCTGGCGGCGGACAACTCGGTGGCGACGGTGGACGAGTGGGGCACGGGCTTCTCCGCCAACGTGGACATGAGCGTGGGGCCGGACGGCGCGCTCTACGCGCTGGGGTACACCAACGGCGTGGTGCGCCGGGTGACGCCCACGGCCACCGGCCAGAGGCTGGTGGTGTCCGGACTCAACCTGCGCCTGATGGAGGGCGGACGCGCGGCCTTCACCGTGCGGCTGGCCCAGGCGCCCTCCGCCAACGTAGCGGTCCAGGTAGCGCGGGCCATGGGCGGCTCCGAGGACCTGCGCCTGCTGGGCGGTGGCACCCTCACCTTCTCTCCCGCGAACTGGAGCGTGCCGCAGGTCGTGGTGCTCGAGGCGGTGGAGGACGCGGACGTGGAGCCGGACGTCGCCACCTTCACCGTGGCCTCCGAGGGGCTGACGACCGAGTCGGTGGTGGCCACCACCATCGACAACAACTCGACCCGGCTGGTGCTGTCCACTCGCCGGCTCGTCGTGCCCGAGGGCGGCAGCGCCACCTTCGACGTGTCCCTGTCCCTGCGGCCCTCGTCGAACGTGACCGTCACCGTGGCGTCCACCCAGGGGGATCCGGACCTCACCGTGGCCTCCGCGTCCACGCTCAGCTTCACGACGTCCAACTGGAACACGCCGCAGACCGTCACGCTCCAGGCGTCGCAGGACGCGGACAACGTGGATGGCACGGCCACCATCACGCTCGCCATTCCGGGCCTGGACGCGCGCACGCTGGAGGCCGTGGAGGCGGATGACGAACCGCTCCAGCCCACCATCTCCTCCACGCCTGTCACCACCGCCGGAGTGGGCATCGAGTATCGCTACGACGTGGAGGCGGTGGGCCGGCCGCAGCCCACGTACTCGCTGGAGGGCGCGGTGCCGCAGGGCATGAGCATCGACGCGACCACCGGCCTCATCACCTGGACGCCGTCGGCGGCGGGCACCGTGGACGTGCACGTGCGGGCGACCAATGGCGTGTCGCCGGACGCGGAGCAGTCCTTCACCATCACCGCGGAGGCGGAAATGGGCGAACCGGATGCCGGCACCGACGCGGGCACGGAGACCCCGGATGCCGGCACGGGGCCCCTGGATGCCGGCACGAACAATCCCCTGCCCGAGGACGACTCCGGCTGCGGCTGCGGCGCGGCCCCGGTGGCGCCGCTCGCGTGGCTGGCGCTCGTCGCGCTGGCCACCCGTCGCAAGCGGTCGCGCGCGAGCTGAGGCCTCGCTGAAACAGAAACGGGAGGGCGCCCGTGCTGGACGCCCTCCCGTTCCATTTCCGCTTCAGCGCGGCATGAAGGCACTTGCGCGTGTCCGGAAGCGGGACGCGGATTCCCATCGCCGGTCAGGGAAGTGACGGGTTCATCCCCGCTGTCGCCTGGGGGCGACTGTGCGCGCTCCGTGGCATGGGCCATGCTCAATGGCGTCCCCAATGGCTCCCCTCCTCCATGACCTCCTGCTCGCGCTGCGGCGACTGCGTCGCAGCCCCACCTTCACCGTCGTGGCGGTGGCCACGCTGGCGCTGGGCATTGGCGCCAACGTCGCCATCTTCAGCGTGGTGCACGCGGTGCTGCTGCGGCCGTTGCCCCTGCGCGACGACGCGCGGCTCGTGCGGCTGTTCAGCGTGGGCCAGCAGGGACCGGGGCCGACGTCGCCGCCGGACCTGATGGACCTGCGCGAACAGACGCGGGCCTTCGAGGGGCTCGCTGGCGTGGCGCCCACGATGGTGACGCTCGGGGCGGACCGGCTGGAGGCCTCGCCCATGAAGGTGCAGGCCGGGCTGGTGACGGCCGACTTCTTCCAGGTGCTGGGGCCCCGCGTGCAGTTGGGCCGCGCGCTCCGGGCCGGGGATGACGCGCCTGGGGCGCCCCAGGTCACGGTGCTGTCGCATGCGCTCTGGCAGCGCCGCTTTGGTGGCAGCCCCGACGTGCTGGGGCGCGCGGTGAACCTGGGCGGCCCCGTGCCGTGGACGGTGGTGGGCGTGATGGCGCCGGGCTTCGACTTCCCGTCGCGCGCGGAGCTGTGGACGCCCATCGTCCAGGACGAGTCCATGACGAAGCCGGAGGCGCGCGGCGCGCACTGGCTGGAGGTGTATGGGCGGATGGGGCCCGGCGTGAGCCTTGAGCGGGCGAAGGCAGACGCGGCGGCGGTCGCGCGGGGCCTGGCGGCGCGGCATCCGGCGACGAACGCGGACATGGGCGCGAGCGTGGAGCCCTTGCGCGACGTGCTGCTGGGCCAGGTGCGCCCCTCGTTGTTATTGCTGCTGGGCGCGGTGGGGCTGGTGCTGCTCATCGCGTGCGCCAACCTCATGCACCTGCTGTTGGCGCGGGCCGCGTCGCGCGAGGCGGAGACGTCCGTGCGGCTCGCGCTGGGCGCCAGCCGGGGGCGCATCGCGCGGGAGCTGTTGGTGGAGAGCGCGCTCCTGTCGGCGCTGGGTGGCGGGGCCGGGTTGCTCGCGGCGCTATGGGCGCTGGATGCGCTGGCGGCGTTCGGGCCCCAGGACATTCCGCGCATCGACGAGGTGTCGCTCGATGGAACGGTGCTGGCGTTCACCGCGGGCCTGTCGGTGTTCACCACGCTGCTCTTCGGGCTGGTGCCTGCGTGGCAGACGTCGCGGGTGGAGCTGGCGCGCGTGTTGCGGACGGCGGGCGAGGGCGCGGGCGGCGCGGCGCACCACCACCGAACCCGCGCGGCGCTCATCGTGGCGGAGACGGCGCTGGCGGTGCTGCTGCTGGTGAGCGCGGGGCTGCTGCTGCGCAGCTTCGTGCACCTGCGGCAGGTCGACCCGGGCTTCCAGCCGGAGGGCGTATTGACGGTGAAGCTGAGCCTGCCGCCCAACCGCTACGCCATGGGCAGCGCGGCGCCCGCGGCCTTCTACGACGGGCTGCTCGAGCGGCTGCGGAGCCTGCCCGGGGTGACCGTGGCGGGCGCGGTGAATGCAGTTCCCATGGAGGGGAAGCGGTGGACGCTCGCGGTGCGTGACCCGCTCCGGCCGGTGGCGCCGGGCACGGAGCCCTGGCAGGCCAGCATGCGCATCGTCACGCCGGACGCGTTGGAGGCGCTGCGGGTGCCCGTGCTGCGCGGCCGGGGGTTGCTGCCGGAGGACCGGGGCGCGGGTGGGCGCGCGGTGTTGATCAACGCGGAGGCGGCGCGCCGCTTCTGGCCGGGAGAGGACCCGCTGGGACGCACGCTGGACATGGACATGGACCTGGGCAACGGCGCGTTCGGAGGCCGGGTGGTGGGGGTGGTGGCGAACATGGCCACGGAAGGACTGGCCGCGCCCGCCGCGCCGGAGGTGTATGTGCCCTATGAGCAGGCACGGACCACGGACATGACGCTGGTGCTCCGTACGAACGGGGAGCCGCTCGCGCTGGCCGGGGCGGTGCGGGCGGAAGTCCGGGGGCTGGACGCGAACCTCGCGGTGGGCAGCGTGCGGACGCTGGCGTCGGTGGTGGATGGAACGGTGGCGCCGCTGCGCTTCTATCTCCTGCTGGCGAGCGTCTTCGCGGGGGTGGCGC
>NZ_RAWF01000204.1:0-17806 GCF_003612075.1 Corallococcus sp. CA041A | reverse complement strand
CGCCAGGAGTGCGTCGAGGGGGCTCGGGGTCTTCATCGCCGCTCCGCATACACCAACGCGCAGTTGGATGCAGCGCCCGTGGCCGGGTAGAACAGGCCTCCGTCATGCGCCTTCCGCCCCTGAACGTCCTGTTGACCGCCTCCGTCCTCCTGGGGACTTCCAGCGCCTGCATCGTGGAGGCCCCCGGAGGGGCCAGCGACCAGGAGCGCCGCGCGGCCACCGTCGCCCAGGTGCCCCCGCTGTCCATCCGCAGCGGCGCCAATCTGGGCGGCAAGGTGGAGGTGGTGGGCGCGTCCGTGCAGCCGGGCCGCATCCCCGTGGGGGACCAGGCGCGCGTCACCGTCTTCTTCAAGGTGCTCCAGCCGATTGAAGAGGACTACCTCGTCTTCGTGCACCTGGAGGACGCGGACGGGCGCATGGAGCGCCTCAACGTGGACCACAAGCCCGCGGGCGGCCTGTACCCCACCACGCAGTGGAAGGTGGGCGAGACGGTGAAGGACGAGTTCGTCATCGCCCTGCCGCAGGGCGCGTCGCCGCGCGCCGTCAATGTGTGGATGGGGCTGTGGGAGCCGCGCAACGACGCACGGCTGCCCATCACCAACCCGGAGGCGGTGCGCAACGACGGCCGGGGGCGCCTGCTGTTGGCGCAGGTCCCCGTGGGCAAGTAACAGGGAAAAAACCGGAGCGGCCCTGTAAGCCGGGTTCTGTCCCCACCCCTTTCGGGATGGGCGGCGAACATTCATCTAGGGCCCTGGTTGCCCAGGGACCTCATCAGCGAGCAACCCGAACGCATGGGACGGGCCATCCCTGTCCCCTTTCGGGGACGCGCTCCTATTGGCTCTTGCTCCAGGTGGGGTTTACCGTGCCGTCCGAGTCACCCCGGACGCGGTGCGCTCTTACCGCACCGTTTCACCCTTACCCGCCCCCTTGCGGGAACGGGCGGTCTGTTTTCTGTGGCACTTTCCTGCGAGTCGCCTCGACTGGCCGTTAGCCAGCACCCTGCCCTCTGGAGCCCGGACTTTCCTCCCGCCATCCATGCCTGCGATGGCCGGCGTTCACCCGGACCGCTCCGGCACTCTGGGGATACAACAGCCAGCCCGGGCGGGTCCACCTTCTGGAAGAGGCGCTGTCGTGTAGCCGCCGACGGGCGGGCGTCCGGGGGCCTGTCGGGTTTCCCCGCGCCTGAGCGTCCCAAAGTCCCCGCGAGCGGCCTTCGTGGGAGGGAGGGGCGGCATGGAAGCGGTCATCTTCACGGGCATCCAGGGGGCGGGGAAGAGCAGCTTCTACCGGGAGCGCTTCTTCACCACGCACGTTCGCCTGAGCCTGGACATGCTCAAGACGCGGCACCGGGAGAAGGTGCTGCTGCGCGCGTGCCTGGAAGCGAAGCAGCCCTTCGTGGTGGACAACACCAACCCCACGGTGGCGGAGCGCTCCCGCTACATCGCGGCCGCGAAGCAGTTCGGCTTCCGCGTGGTGGGGCTCTACTTCCAGTCGAAGGTCGCGGACGCGCTCCTGCGGAATGATCAGCGCCCGGCGGAGCAGCGCGTGCCGCTGGTGGGCGTGCTCGGGACGTACAAGCGATTGCAGGTCCCCCATCCCGAGGAGGGCTTCGACGCGCTTTTCTTCGTCCGGCTGGGGCCGGACGGTTTCACCGTGGAGGAGTGGCAACGTGAAGTTCGATGAACTGGACGAGAAGATGCGCGTGTTCGAGACCGCGCACGACCTGTGCGTGCTGCCCGGCGTGTTCATGGTGGCGCGCATCGATGGGCGCGGCTTCACGCGGCTCACGAAGGAGGTGCACGCCTTCGAGAGCCCCTTCGACGTGCGCGTACGCGACCTGATGGTCGCGACGACCGGGCACCTGATGGACTGCGGCTTCCGGGTCGTCTACGGCTACACGCAGAGCGACGAAATCTCGCTGCTCTTCCACCCGGACGAGGACGCCTTCGGGCGCAAGACGCGCAAGCTCAACTCCATCCTCGCGGGGGAGGCGAGCGCGAAGTTCTCGCTGCTCCTGGGAGACCTGGCCGTGTTCGACTGCCGCATCTGCGAGCTGCCGAACGCGGGGCTCGTGCGCGACTACTTCCGCTGGCGCAACGAGGACGCGGTCCGGAACGCGCTGAACGCGCACTGCTATTGGAGCCTGCGTCGCGAAGGGAAGAACGTAGCGGAGGCCACGAGCATGCTCATGCGCCTGTCGGTGGCGGAGAAGAACGAGCTGCTCTTCCAGCGGGGCGTGAACTTCAACGACGTGCCGAGCTGGCAGAAGCGCGGGACGGGGCTCTACCGGGAGACGTACGCGAAGGAGGCTCGCAACCCGAGGACTGGGGAGACGGTCCTCGCGGAGCGCCGCCGCATCAAGGTGGACTACGAGCTGCCGATGAAGGATGCGTACGGCGCCTTCATCCTGTCGTTGCTGAAGGGCGTGGAGCGATAGTCCCTGGGATGACTTCGACTTCCTTCCGGGTGCGTTCGGGCGCCGCCCTCCTTGTGTTCATGGCGGGCTGTGGAACAGCGAAAGAAGGCACGGCTCCACGCTCCGCTCGCGTGGAGCCCGTGCCCCCGCCTGAATCGGTGTGGCTGCCGGCCGGGCGCTTCGAGATGGGCTCACCGGCGGGCGAGCCGGGGCGGGATGTGGACGAAGGGCCCCGGACGGAGGTCGCGTTCGAGCGCTTCCAGATGGACGTGACGCCCGTGACGGCGCGGGCCTTCGCGGCTCGACGTGAGCAGGTGCGCGCGAAGGATCCGCAAGCGCGTTGGTGGACCGATGCGGAGACCCCAGCGGAATGGCTCGGCCGCTGCAACCTGGACTCCGAGCGCACGGACCATCCGGTGAACTGCGTGGACTGGCGCGCCGCACGGGCCTACTGCGAGCTCGTGGGCGGTGCACTTCCCACGGAGGCGGAGTGGGAGTACGCCGTGCGTGCCTCGACAGCCTCCGCCTTCTGGTGGGGCGAGTCGTTCGACGCGGAGCACGTGGTCGGCTCGGTGTCGTGCACGTCGCGCGGCTGCCTTGGTGGCACGGCTCCGGTGGTCCACGCCGGGCCGCGATGCAACGGCTGGGGGCTTTGCGACATGGCCGGGAACGTGTGGCAGTGGACCGCCACCGGCTACCAGGAG
This sequence comes from Corallococcus sp. CA041A, assembly GCF_003612075.1. Taxonomy (NCBI): domain Bacteria; kingdom Pseudomonadati; phylum Myxococcota; class Myxococcia; order Myxococcales; family Myxococcaceae; genus Corallococcus; species Corallococcus sp. CA041A. The sequence continues at coordinate 14,686 of NZ_RAWF01000204.1, read as the reverse complement.
CGGCTGGGCGAGGACGCGCCTTCAGAACCCTCTGGCGTGCCGGAGAAGCCCGTCCACCGTGGGGGCTCCTGGCTCAATCACATGCCTGCCCTGTTCCGGTCCGCCCACCGGGGCCTCGCCTATCCGAAGAACGGCCTGACGGGGGTGGGGTTCCGCTGCGTGCACCGGCGCTGAGCGACGCGGCGTCGGAGGGCAGGGTCACTCCGGGTGCCGTGGAACCAGTCTTTCCCGCCTGGTCCGTATGTTCTGGAGGGCGGTGGCCCACGAGGTCGTGAGGCGCTGTCCTACCCGGGGCGGGGGATTGCGCGTGTTCGCCCGGGTGCCGCAGGATTCGCGCGCACGCGCCCGGGTGCCTTCGCGGCACGGCGCGACGGTTTTGAGGGGGAAGCACATGGTCATTTTCGGTTCGAGGCTCTTTGGCAAGGTCGATGAGATTCCAGGCCTGGGCTTCGTCGCGACGAAGTTCGGTCACATCAACTTCGTGCCGCTCATCCCGCTGGAGGGCTGGCTTGTCACGGCGGAGGAGGGCGATGGCTGGCGCGGGCAGGCCATCTCCATGAGCGGCAAGTCCGTGCTCGTGGCGTGGGCGCGCTTCCTGTTCATCGTCGCGGGGCTCATCTCGCTCGTCGTCGGCTTCGTCGCCTTCGGCGATCACGAGCAGACGGACGCCATCGTCCCAGGCGTGCTCGCGCTGTCCTGCATCGCGGGGCTCATCGCTTCGTACAAGTGGAAGTGGGTGACCCACGCATCGCCGGAGCGCGCGATGGAGATCGCTCGCGAGGCGGGGATCGGCGAAGAGGGGCTGGATCAGCTGCGCCGCATGTACGCGGCATCGGAAGCCGCCACCGTCGCCGTGCCCGCGCAGCCGTGGACGCCGCCGGAGTCCTAGTCCGCCGTTCGCGGTCCTTCGCCGAAAGGCCCTGGGTTCACTTCTCATGAGTCACGTCGTTGGCATTGATCTGGGCACCACGCACTCCCTGGTGGCCGCGCTCGACAGCGCGGGCCGTCCCAACCTCCTGACCAACCGGTTGGGGCAGCGCCTCACGCCGTCGGTGGTGGGGCTGGACGCGGAGGGTCGGCTCCACGTGGGCGAGTCCGCGCGCGCGCAGCTGCTCGTGCATCCGGAGCGCACCATCGCGGAGGTGAAGCGGCGCATGGGCCGCGACCTGCCGGTGATGCTCGGGGACCGGCGCTACAGCCCCACGGAGATCTCCGCGCTCATCCTGCGTGCGCTGCGCGAGGACGCGGAGCGGGCGCTGGGCGGCGCGGTGACGGAGGCCGTGGTCACGGTGCCCGCCTACTTCAGCGATGCGCAGCGACAGGCGACCAAGGACGCGGGAGAACTGGCGGGGCTCAAGGTGGAGCGGCTGCTCAACGAGCCCACCGCCGCTGCGCTCGCGTACGGCGTGAACCACCTGGACGCCGAGCAGTACGTGCTGGTGTACGACCTGGGCGGCGGCACGTTCGATGTGTCGGTGTTGGAGATGTTCCAGGGCGTGCTGGACGTGAAGGCCTCCGCGGGCAACAACCAGCTGGGAGGCAGTGACTTCGACCAGTCGCTGGCCGCGTGGTTGGGCGCGGAGTTCGAGCGCGCCCACGGCGTGTCGCTGGCCGGGAACCTGGCGGCGCAGGTGCGGCTCAAGGCGGCGGCGGAGGCCGCGAAGATCGCGCTCACGTCCGTGGAGGCCACGCCGGTCATCGTGCCATTCCTCGCGCCGGGCCGGGGCGGCACGCCCGCGTCCCTGGAGGTGGAGGTGACGCGCGCGAGGTTCGAGGCGCTGATCACGGACCTGGTGCGCTCCACGCTCGAACCGATGGAGAGCGCGCTGAAGGACGCGAAGCTGGCGAAGAAGTCCATCGCGGAGGTGGTGCTGGTGGGTGGCAGCTCGCGCGTGCCGCTGGTGCGCCGGCTGGTCGCCGAATACTTCGGGCGCGAGCCTCGCGACGGCGTGCACCCCGACGAGGCGGTGGCGCTGGGCGCCGCGCTCCAGGCCGGGCTGAAGACGGGCGCGGTGAGCGCCGCGCACGGCATCATGATCACCGACGTGTGTCCCTTCACGCTGGGAGTGGAGGTGCAGGCGTCGGTGGGGCGCGAGCGGGTGGGCGGAGTCTTCTCTCCGCTCATCCCGCGCAACACGACGGTGCCGGTGTCGCGCACGGAGACCTTCGCGACGACGGCGGACGGGCAGCGCGCGGTGGAGATCCGCGTGTTCCAGGGCGAGGCCCGGCTGGTGAAGGATAACCTGCTGCTGGACGCGTACACGGTGGAGGGCGTGCCGCCCGGGCGCGCGGGGTCGGAGAAGGTCGCGGTCACGTTCACGTACGACATCAACGGCATCCTCGATGTGACGACGCGGGTGGTCTCCACGGGCAAGGAGGCCACGCTGGTGGTGGACAAGCGCTCGCAGCGCCTGGGGCCGGAGCAGCGGCTGGAGGCGAAGGAGCGATTGGCTCGCGAGTGGGGCGCGGCCCCTGTGCCGGCAACGCCGTCGTCCGCACCCGTGTCCGTGGCTCCGCCCGCGGTGTCTCCGGATGCAGACGCGGCCGCATTGTTGAACGCGGCGACCGAACGGATCGCGACCGCGCCAGCGAGCGTGCGTCCCCGGCTGGAGTCGCTGTGCAATGCCTTGCGTGAGGCTCGTGCGAAGGGTGACCGGGGGGCCGCGGCCCGCCTGGACGCAGAGCTCACGGACCTGCTGTTCGACCTGGGCTGAGCAAGCGAATGCTGCTGACCGAGCTCAAGCGTGCGGTGGTGCTGCGCCCGTCCGAACCGTCTGCTCGGTTGGCATTGGCCGAAGCGCTCTTCCAGGAGCGCGACTTTCGCGGGGCCGCGGAGCACGCGCGCAAGGCCTTGGACCTGGGCGGAGGTGGGCCCGCGCGTCGTCTCCTGTGCGGCGCATGGGCGCGCGACGGCAAGCGGACAGAGGCGCTGAAGATGTTGCAGACGTCCGTTCGCGAAACGCCCCGGGATGCATCCCTGCGCGCGGAGTTGATCACGCTCCTGGAGGAGGAGCGGCCGGACGATGCGCTCGTGCATGCGTTCGAGGCCACCGAAGCCGCCCCTGGTGAACTGGAGGCCTGGCGCGCCGTCATCCGTCTGTGCGAGCGCACGAACCGGCCGTCCGAAGCCATGCCCGCGCTCAAGCGGGCCCGTCTCCTTGCACCGGAGGATCCACGCCTCGCGGAGTCGGTGCTGGGGGCTCGCGCGGCGCTCGGACTTCCGGCGACCACCGCCATGCTGGACGCGCCTCCCCTGGAGCAGGCGATCCAGGCCCTCAAGCTGCCCACGGCGCGTGCCGCGCTCTCCGAGGCGAAGCTCGACGCAGCTGTCGAAGCGCTCTCCCGGGGCTCGTTCGCGGAGGTGAAGCGGCAGCTCGTCATCGCACCCGCGGCGACCCGGACCCGCGCCGCCGCGGCCCTGCTTCGCGCGGAGTTGCTGTGGCTGGAGGGACGTCCCGCCGCCCAGGTCGAAGAGGCCCGTCGCGCCGTGCTCGACCTGGCGGGGGCACCGGGGGCCGCGGCGCTGCGTCTGGGAGACCTTCGGCTCGAAGCTGGATCACTGGACGAGGCACAAGCGCTCTATGCCCGCGCGGCCGCGAACGGAGAGTCCCTGGCGGCGGCGGGCCGCGAGGCCGAAATCGCTGAACGTCGCCGTCTGCTGGCGCGTGACCTGCCCGCGGTCGGGCGCGTGGGGGTGCTCGGCTGGCATCCGGGGGGCGGGCATGTCTCGCCGCTGGAGGCGATCGCGGTGCCCGGGCGCGGCGTGCTGCGGTGCAGTGGCCATGTGGGGCCCGAAGGCCAGGAGGCCGCGGACGTGGCCTTCAGCGTGGTGCGTGCCCGAGCTCCCGCGCTGAGCCTGGGAACGCTCACGACCCGCTACGACCTGCACCTGCACTACACCGACACGGAGGTCGGCAAGGACGGCCTGTCGTCAGGGCTCGCGCTCTCGCTGGCGGGCCTTTCCGCGTACACGCAGCGCCCGTTGCCCGCGCGGCTGGCCGTGACGGGTGAATTGACGCTGAACGGTGAAGTGCGGCGGGTGGGCGGCGTGCACGAGAAGTTGGTGGCCGCGTACCTCGAAGGCATGCGCGTGGTGCTGCACCCGCGCCGCAACCTGGACGACGTGGCGGCGCTGCCGCCCGAAGTGTCCGGACGCCTGCGATTGATCGCGGTGGACAGCTTGGATGAGGCGTGGCGGCTCGTGAACGCGGCCGTGAACACGCCAGGACTGGAGCGACGGTGAACAACGAAGCCCGCCAGAACCCCTACGAGGTGCTGGGCGTCGAGAAGGACGCGGACGCCCGCGCCATCAAGAAGGCGTACTTCGAGCGCGTCCGGCAGAACCCGCCGGAGACGCATCCGGAGGAGTTCCGCCGTCTGCGCGAAGCGTACGAGCTGCTCAACGACCCCGAGGCACGCCAGGCCTTCGACGCCAGCGCCGCGCAACAGGCGGATGGCCCGGAGGCGGCGAAGAACGCCGCGCTCCAGGAAGCCATCAACCTGTTCGAGGCAGGTGACAAGGTCGGTGGCCGGAGGCTCCTCACAGAGCTTCTCAACGAACAGCCGGACTTCCACGACGCGCGGATCCTGCTGGGCCGTCACTTCCTCTACGAGGGCGACGCCAAGGAGGCGCTGGCGGAGTTCGACGCCCTGCTCGCGCGGGCACCGGACTCCTGGCAGGGGCACCTGCAACGGGGCTGGGCGTTGCTCCGGCTGGAGCAGATGAAGGAAGCCGCGGATGCCTTCTGGCGCGCGGGTAAGCACGGCCCTTCGGAAGTGGGCCCGCGCGTGGCGCTGGCGGACTGCCTGGAGGCGATGGGGCAGGTGGCGGACGCGCTCAAGGTGCTCGAGCAGGCGCAGTCGCTGCCCGCCATCTCACGGATGGACGTGCTCGCCCTCAAGGTGCGGCGCATCGCGACGATGCTGGAGTTCGGCCAGGACGCCAACGCCGCGAAGGAGCTGGAGCGGCTCGACGCCGAGCTGCCGGAGGACGCCGACGCCGAGCTGCGCCGCTGGACTGGAGGCCAGCTCTCCTCGGCCGCCGCGCATCTCTTCGCCCAGCAGAAGTCCAAGGGCGCGAACCAGTTGCTCGCGTTCGGCCGGCGCTTCAACCCGGAGAGCGCCACGGAGGTCGCGTATCCAACGAGCGTCACCGTGGAGGTGGACGCACTGCCCTCCGTCACCCGTGAATGGCTGCACTCGGAGGCCGAGCGGATCGGCGGCTGGCGCGTCCTGACGACCTGGGTGATGCCGGCCCTCTTCACGTTGGTGTGCGCCACGGCCTTGTGCTTCCTGCTGGCGTTCCTCTTCCTGGGAACCAACGAGCGCGGTGTCTGGGATTGGGTGGGGTGGGCGGCCATCGCGGCGCTCGGTTCCGGCGCCATGTATTTCCAGGCCCGCTATCTCCTGCGGGTGATGGCGAGCCCCTACGGGCGCTTCAACACCATCCATCCCCTGCATCTGATCCAGGTGGCCATCGACCGCATCACCGTGTGGCCGCTCGTGCACCTGCAGGACCTGCAGTTGGTGAATCACCAGACCAACGGCGTCTACCAGCACACCAACATCCAGCTGCGCTTCAGTGACAAGCGCATGGTCCTGACCGTGCGGGGCAAGGACAAGGCGGAGTCACTGGCCCAGGAACTCATCGCCCGTCGCCGCCGGGTGCTGGAGTTGCTCGGCCGGGGAATGCTGGACGCGGAGAGCGGCGTGGAGCACCTGCCTCCGGCGTTGCTGTCGAGCGCGGACAAGCAAGGCCACGTGCGAGCACCGAACACGCCTTCTCCCTGGCCCGGTGTATTCGCCGCCGCGGGGATCGGCGTGTTGCTCGTGGGCGGGGCCGTGTGGCCGCAGAATCGGTTGTCCGCGGAGCACGCCTGGATGCGAGTCGCGTCGCGTGAGGACCTGAGCCCCATGCTCGAGTACCTGCGCGAGCAGCCCGACCCTCGCTTCGTCCCCCAGCTCCAGGCCCGGGTGGACGCGGAGCTGGGCAAGGCGCGGACACGGATGGAGTCCCGATTGGATCCAGGCAGCGCCGCCGCGCCGTCCCGCGCGCTCTTCACGGCGTTGCTGGACGCCGTCTCTCGCAACCACAGCCGCCGCGTCACCGTGACGTGGGAGGCGCCCGCCGGGACGCGGACGCCGGAGCGGGATGACCCTTCGGACTTGATCGTGCACGCATGGCAACGGACGGTGGATGAAGCGCTGGGGCAGGGCGTCCTCGTCGTGGACGGAGGTCGGGGGCTGCCGGGTGACGGGCCGCCGGTGCTCACCCTGCGTGTGCGCGAGGCGTCGAACCCCGGCCCGGGAGGCGCATCACCGCAGCGGGTCTGGTCGGTGACCCAGGAAGGGCTCGGGGCGGACGTGCCGGCTCCTCCGCTGGAACTCGTGGCCGACGCGGCGGATCCGCGTGCCTTGGAGGTCCTCTTCCATGCGTGGGTGGACCGTTGGCAGCTGCCCGGCGCGGGCGAGCGCCGCCCGTTGTTGCTCACCGCTTCGACGCTCACCCAGGAGGCCCGGCCGTGAGTGCTCCTTCGACTTCTCCCCGCCAGGGCATGCTGCTGCTCGGTGGAATCGGTGTCTGTGCGCTCGCCATCGTGGGCGCGGTCCGGTCCCTCGACACGCATGAGCAGGTGCTCTTCGTCAACGCGTTGGACACCTCGGTCACGGTCACCGCGGGCGGCGAGCAGTTTTCGCTCTCGGCGAATGATCATCGGGTGCGCCAGATGCCCGTCGGGCCGTTGGACGTGGACGTGCGCAGCGGGGCGGCCACGCTGGCCCACGAGACGGTGTACGTGACCGACGAGGGTGGCCTCTTCGTCTACAACCTGCTGGGCGCCGCTCCGCTCTACATGGCGACGGTCCGCTACTCGCGGGACGACGCTCCTGGCACCACCGCGCCTGAGTCCGCGCCACTGGTCCTCGCGGGCACGCCCTTCCTGCGGGCTGGACACATCGACTACATGCTCACCGAACCTCCCAAGCGCCTCTCGATGCGCAAGGAGGATGGCCGCTCCACCACGCGCATGCATCTGGGCCAGGTGCCGGGGGGCTGGGCCACGAGCTACGGCTGGCTGATGACGAACCACCACACGGCCAAGGCCGCGCGCCTGGCGGAAGAGCTCGCGCGGGCGCTGCCGGAGACGCCGGGCGCGCAGAACGCCGCCGTTGTCGCGAGGATGGTGCTCGCGCGTGACGAAGGGCTCCTCGCGTCGCTCGCCGCCACGCGGGAGCGGCGTGACGCGCAGCCGGACAGCGTGGATGCCCAGCGGGCGTGGATGTACAACATGCGTCGCGCCGGGCGGACGACTGACGAGGTTCGCGCGTACTACCAGTCCGAGGTGGAACGCCATCCCGACTCCCTGGTCATGGCCGTGATGCTCGCGCGCGTCGAGGCCGAGCCCGCGGGGACCGCGCGGCTGGAGGCGCTGGTGCGCAATCATCCCGGGGAGCTGCTTCCCCGCCGGGCGCTGGCGGTGCGGTATGCACGTCAGCAGCGCTGGGCGGATGCGCTCCCGCTGTTGGATGCAATCGAGCAGGGGGACCCGGACTATTCGCGCTACCAGGACACGCATGCCGAAGTGCTGGTGGCCCTGGGCCGCCGCGCGGAGGCGGCGCGCAGGCTGTCGGAGCGCCTGCTCCAGGCTGGCGCGGAGAAGGATCCACCGGACCTGGATGACGTGCTGCTCTACGCGAAGTTGGTCGGACACGCGTCACAGGACGGCAAGGAGAACGCAGCGATGCGGCAACTCGTCGCGTGGGCCCAGAAGGACCAGCCGGAGGGACTGGTGACCCGGTGGCTCTCGGCCTCGCTGGGACAACCTCCGGATGCCGAGGCGCCGAGCAGCGCGCAGGATGGTTCGGTCGAGACCGCGGCGCGGCTGATGCTGGCGCTCGCCGAGGAGCCAGAGTTCGCCGCGCGGGCTTCCACGCACGTCGACTTCTTCGGCTTCCGCCATGTCGGCTCCGAGGCGGGCATGTTGCTGGCGGCGGAGTTCGAGAGGCTCGGGGACGCCGCGCTGGCAGCTAGGACGCTCGACATCTCCGGCGTGGAACTGGGCTACGGCGAGCTGCAGGACGTGCTGCGCGGCAAGCTGTCCGTGGAGTCGCTGACGGCGACGCTGGACTGGGGAGAGAGGGCCGCGCTCCGTCTGGTCCTCGCGCGCCAGCTGGATGCGCGGGGCCAGGACTCCAAGGCGGCGTATGCACGGGTGAAGAAGGAAGTGTTGCTGCCCGGCGCGGTCAGCATCGCGATCGAGCACTGGACCCGTCCCAAGCCGTCTGGCGCGGTGGCGGGGGATTCGGTGCCTTGACAGAAGGTGTGCAGTCGTCCGGGCTTACGGGGGTAGCTCGGACCCAGCATCACCTGTCCAGATCTCGGGAGGCTGTGAACATTCGATAGAGTTGTGGGGTGCCTGCTCCCCAGCCGCGCTCCGCGAATTTCGGATTCCTGTCGAACCATGACCCATTGCTCGTCGCATTGGGTGCCCAGGCCGAGCGTTACTTCGCCGAAGACCCGACCACCTGCCTGATGAAGCTCCGGCAGTTCGCGGAGGTCCTCGCACAGCGAGCCGCCGCGAACCTCGGACTGCTCGCTTCACCGGACCAGAACCAGGTGGACCTCATCCGTGCACTGGATTCACGCGGTGCACTGACTGTCGAGGTCCGCCAGGTTCTTCATGATCTTCGCCGAGCAGGTAACGCCGCCGCGCATGAGGTCCGGGGAACGCACAGTGATGCCCTTCATGGACTGAAGATCGCTCGGGTGCTGGCCATCTGGTTCCACCGGACCTTCAGCAAGGAGCGCAACTTCAACCCCGGGCCGTTCATCCCGCCGCCTGACCCAGCGCAGGAGAGCAAGGTGCTCGCGCAGGAACTGGAGCGGCTTCGGCGTGAACTGGCGCATGCGAAGCTCGGTGCGGAGGCCTCTCAGTCCGCGGCAGCCGAGGAGGCCCGGCGGCGGCTTTCCGCTGAGGATCGAGCTCGCAAGGACGCCGAGGAGCGCGAGGTCTGGCAGTCGCTCGCCGAGGAAGCGGAGGCGAAGCTCCGGGCCCAGCTTGACGCTGCTCAAGTTCAGGCGAAGGCGACACCCACGAAGCAGCTCGACATCCTGGTTCGGCAGGCGCAGTCCGCCGGCTCCGACCTGGACCTGGACGAGACCGACACGCGCAAGCTGATCGACGCGCAGCTCCGTCAGGTGGGCTGGGAGGTCGACTCGCAGACCCTGACCTTCGCGGCGGGCGTTCGTCCGCAGCGTGGCCGAAACATGGCCATCGCGGAGTGGCCCACCGCGAGCGGTCCCGCGGACTACGTCCTCTTCGCGGGTCTGGAGGTCCTGGCCGTGGTCGAAGCGAAGCGCCGGAGCAAGGACGTACCGGGCGCCATCCAGCAAGCGAAGCGGTACAGCGAGGGATATCGGGTCCAGGGGGAGGAGGTCCTTCCAGGGGGGCCTTGGGGCAAGTACCTGGTGCCCTTCCTCTTCGCGACGAACGGCAGGCCGTACCTGCGCCAACTCGAGCTGAAGAGTGGAATCCATTTCCTCGATGCGCGGCGCCCGACCAACCATTCCCGGGCCCTCGTCGACTGGTACTCGCCAGAGGGCCTGAAGGGGTTGCTCCAGCAGGACAAGGCTGCATCCGAAGCGGCCCTGCGCGTGGAGCCGACCGAGTATCTCGGTCTGCGCGACTACCAGATCAATGCCATCCATGCCGTCGAGTCGGCGCTGGAGGCAGGGCGCCGCGACTGTCTCATCGCCATGGCCACGGGCACGGGCAAGACGAGGACGTTCATCGGCCTCGTGTACCGGCTCGTGAAGACCCGTCGCTTCCGCCGCGTGCTCTTCCTCGTGGATCGCAGTGCCCTGGGCGAGCAGGCCATCAACGCCTTCAAGCACGCGCGTCTGGAGGGGCTTCAGACCTTCACGGACATCTTCAACGTGAAGGGCATGGAGGACATCCGGCCGGACCCTGAGACCAAGCTCCACTTCGCCACGATTCAGGGGATGGTGAAACGGACGCTCTACAGCGACGACGGCGAACGGCCGAACGTGGACGACTACGACTGCATCGTCGTGGACGAGTGCCACCGGGGGTACACCCTCGACCGGGAGATGAGCGACACGGAGCTGAGCTTCCGGAGCCAGGACGACTACATCAGCACGTATCGGCGGGTCCTCGACCACTTCGATGCGGTGAAGATTGGACTGACTGCGACACCCGCTCTGCACACCACGCAGATTTTTGGCGAGCCGGTGTTCACGTACAGCTACCCGGAAGCGGTCATCGACGGCTGGCTCGTGGACCATGAGCCGCCCATCCGCATCACCACCGAGCTGTCCGAAGGAGGCATCCGCTGGGCCGCTGGTGAGCAGGCCGCGACCTGGAACGTCGAGACCCAGCAGCTCGACCTCATCCACATGAAGGACGAGCTGTCCTTCGACGTGGATGCGTTCAACACCCGGGTCATCACCGAGAACTTCAATCGGATTGTCTGTGAGGAATTGGCTCGGCAGATTGATCCTGCCGCTGACGGTAAGACCCTCATCTTCTGCGTTACCGAGGACCACGCGGACCTGGTGGTCAAGGAGTTGAAGAAGGCGCTGGACGCGCGGTACGGGGGCGTGGACGACAACGCCGTGGTGAGGATCACCGGCAGCTCGGACAGGCCGCTCCACCTCATTCGTCTCTTCAAGAACGAGAAGCAGCCAAGCATCGCCGTCACCGTGGACCTGCTCACGACCGGCATCGACGTACCGCCCATCGTGAACCTCGTGTTCTTGCGGCGGGTGAAGAGCCGCATCCTCTACGAGCAGATGTTGGGCCGAGGGACGCGGCGGTGTGACGACATCGGCAAGGAGGTCTTCCGCATCTTCGATGCCGTGGACCTCTACGCGGCCCTGGAGCGCTTCACGTCGATGAAGCCGGTCGTCGTGAATCCGTCTTTCACGTTCGTGCAGCTCGCCCAGGAACTCCTGAGCCTGAAGGACGCCGAGGCACAGCGGCAGGTGATTGATCAGTTCGTGGTCAAGCTCCAGCGCAAGCGGCGGTCCATCGAGCAGAAGTCCGCCGAGCACTTCGAGGCTGCCGCTGGAATGCCCGTCGGAGACCTTTTGCTCTTCCTCCGGAAGAAGTCCTCCGCCGAGGTCGCGGCCTGGTTCTCAGCGCACAAGCAGGTGGGCGAGGTGCTCGATACGACCACGGGGCCCGTGCCGCCCATCTACGTCAGCCATCACGAGGACTCGCTGAAGTCCGTGGAGCGGGGCTACGGCCCGGGGCGTGTCCGGCCCGGTGACTACCTGAACGACTTCGGGGCCTTCATCCGGAACAACCAGAACGTGCTCCCAGCGCTGCTGATGGTGTGCCAGCGGCCGCGTGAGCTGACGCGCCAGCAGCTCAAGGAGCTGAAGCTGGCGCTGGACAGGGAGGGCTACAACGAGACCTCGCTCCAGACGGCCTGGCGGGAGACGACCAACCAGGACATCGCGGCCTCCATCATCGGCTTCATCCGGCAGCGGGCACTGGGAGAGGCGCTGGTCCCGTACTCGGAGCGTGTGGACCGGGCCTTGCGCAAGGTGCTGGAAGCGAAGGCCTGGACGCCACCGCAGCGGAAGTGGCTGGAGCGGATCGCCAAGCAGCTCAAGGTCGAGTCCGTTGTAGACAGGGACGCATTCGACCAGGGCCAGTTTGGGGCCAGTGGTGGCTTCACGTACTTCAACAAGGTCTTCGAGGGTCGTCTGGAGCAGGTCCTTGCTGACCTGAACGACGCTCTCTGGCAACAAGGTGGCAAGGCAACCGGATGAACACCAACGCGAACGAACTCGTACAGAAGCTCTGGAACCTCTGCTCCCTGCTCCGTGAAGACGGGGTGACGTACCACCAGTACGTCGCCGAGCTGGCCTTCGTGCTGTTCTTGAAGATGGCGAAGGAGACCAAGCGGGAGGATCAGCTCCCCAAGGGGTACCGCTGGGATGATTTGGTCAGGCAGGAGGGAGTAGATCAGCTTCGGTTCTACAAGGAACTGCTCCTCTATCTCGGCACAAAGGGCAGCAACCGCGTCCAGGACATCTACGCGAATGCCAATACATCGCTGAGACATCCGAAGAGCCTGAACGCGCTCGTGAAGGCCCTGGATGCGCTCGACTGGTACGGAGTGGACCGGGAAGACCTCGGCGACCTCTACGAAGGGCTCCTGGAGAAGAACGCCACGGAGGTGAAGTCCGGAGCGGGGCAGTACTTCACGCCTCGGCCCCTGGTGGACGCGATCATCGCCATGGTGAAGCCGCAGCCCGGTGAGACCGTGCAGGACCCTGCCGCGGGGACGGGCGGGTTTCTCATCGCTGCCGACCGGTACGTCCGCTCACAGACGGACGAATATCACGACCTTGAAGTGAAGCTTCAAGAGTTCCAACGCAGGAAAGCATTTTATGGTGTGGAGCTGGTTCCTGAGACGCGACGCCTAGCTTTGATGAATATGGCGTTGCATGGCCTTGAGGGAGAGCTTTTTCTCGGCGACACGCTCTCTCCTTTGGGGCGTGATTTAGCAAAGGCTGACATCATCATCACGAACCCGCCGTTCGGGACCAAGAAGGGCGGAGGAAAGCCCGAGCGCGATGACTTCACGTTCCCGACCTCCAACAAGCAGCTCGCGTTCCTGGAGCATGTGTATCGGGGACTGAAGCCCGGTGGTCGCGCGGCCGTTGTCGTTCCGGACAATGTGCTCTTCGAGGAGAACGTCGGTCAGGAGATCCGCGCCGACCTCATGGACAAGTGCGACTTGCACACCGTCCTGCGACTGCCGACAGGTATCTTCTACGCGCAAGGGGTGAAGACGAACGTGCTGTTCTTCACGCGGGGACAACGGGATAAGGGCAATACGAAGGCTGTCTGGTTCTACGATATGCGGACTGGCGCTCCTGCTTATGGAAAGCGGACGCCATTCTTGCGGAGTCACTTCGCCGACTTCGAAAAGGCATTTGGTGCTGACCCGCACGGCAAGAGCAAGCGAAGCGACCAGGGGACCGAGGGCCGGTTCCGGAAGTTCGGCCGCGAGGAGATCAAAGCCCGTGGCGACAACTTAGACGTGCTCTGGCTCAAGGATGAGGGGATGAGGAGTACCGATGACCTGCCAGAACCCGAGGCGATCGCAGCCGAAATCCGGGAGCAGTTGCAGGTAGCAGTTTCCGAAGTCCAAGCCCTTGAAGGGCTGCTGAGCGGCTCCTCGGAGGTAGGATGAACAGTTGGGCCTCGATCAAGGTCGCCGAAGCCACAACCAAAGTTGGAAGTGGCGCCACACCCAAGGGGGGCCAAGAGAGCTACCAGATGGCCGGTGTCCCTTTGATCCGCTCGATGAATGTGCGTTTCGAGGGCTTTGACCGGGAGGGGCTTGCATTCCTATCGGAAGAACAGGCCCATGCGCTCGACGGCGTTGTTGTCGCTCCCGATGACATTCTCCTGAATATCACAGGGGCCTCCATTGGCCGGGTGACGCTTGCGCCAGCGGATATGGCGGGAGCCAGAGTTAATCAACACGTGTGCATCATTAGGCCACGACCTGGACTTGAACCTAAATTCGTTGGGTATTTTCTCCGGGCTCCATTAATGCAGCAAATGATCATGTCCGAGCAGTATGGCGCGACTAGGCAGGCGCTAACTAAGGCCATGATTTTGGATTTTGACGTTCCGCTTCCGCCCCTCAACGAACAGCGCCGGATCGTCGCCAAGCTCGAAGCACTCCTGGCCCGTAGCCGCCGTGCGAAGGAAGCACTGGACGTCATCCCGGCATTGCTTGCGCGATTCCGGCAGTCGGTGCTCGCAGCCGCGTTCCGGGGTGACCTGACACGGGATTGGCGTGAGGCCAACCCGGATGTGGAGCCCGCATCAGCGCTACTGGAGCGGATCCGCTCCGAGAGGTACAGCCGCTGGGAGGAGGCCGAACTGAAGCGGATGCGGACGAGTGGCAAGATGCTTAGGGATGACAGGTGGAAGGACCGCTACGAAGAGCCGGTACCGCTCGACGCTCCTGCTTTGCCCGAGCTTCCAACCGGATGGAGTTGGGCGCCGCTCGATCTGCTCCTGACCGCACTGCGCAACGGAATTGCGGCAAAGCCGGATCGCGAAGCTGGGCTGCCTATCTTGCGTATCAGTGCAGTACGTCCATTGTCCGTTGACTTGACTGATCTACGTTACCTTCCTGAGAGTGACGAGCATTTCCCGTACCTTTTGAAGGAAGGTGATCTTCTTTTCACTAGATACAATGGTAACGCGGATCTGGTCGGATCATGTGCTGTCGTGCGCGGCCTTCAGTGCCCGATTGTTTATCCCGACAAGCTCATCCGAGGCCGCGTTGTAGAGGGGTTCGTCCTACCTGAGCTTGTGTCCATGGCTGCGAGCTGCGGCGCATCAAGAGCCTTCATTGATGAAAGGTCTAAGTCGGCTGCCGGTCAGGTGGGAATTTCAGGTGGCGACCTGAGAAGGGTCCCTATTCCTGTTCCTCCGCTTGCTGAGCAACGCGTCCTGGTTGGCCGAGTGACCAAAGCCTTCGCGAAGGCCGCCAGCATTGATGGTAACCGTCCGGCCAACGATGTGCCGTGAGGGATTGCCGGGGGAGCGGTTCGCGGCGGACGCTTCCGGGCATGGCGAAGCAGGTGGAGAAGCCGGAGTGGGCGCGCATCGCGGAAGCCTTCGAGGCC
>NZ_RAWF01000203.1:0-17853 GCF_003612075.1 Corallococcus sp. CA041A | reverse complement strand
CGGCGCCGGCGGGGTTGGCCACCGGGCACGCGTCGCACGCATCGCCCACGCCGTCGCCGGCCGTGTCCTTCTGGTCCGGGTTGGCCACGAGCGGGCAGTTGTCGGTGGCGCTCCATCACCTTCAAGGCCCCCAGCAGTGTGTCTGTGGGAAAAACTGTGGCGATGAAGGACGACAACACTTCCCTGAAACCCCGGCCCTGCCCCATTTCCACGACCTCCCCGCGATGGACTCACATCCCCTGCAACTGTCCTGCCGGTCCTCCAAAGTCCGCGTGCGACACACCGGCAACGGCCGGGCGACGGGCGTAGACTGAAGGGGTGACATCACGACAGGCATCAGCACCCCGGTTGAGCCGGATGGCGGACCTCTTCACCAAGGCGGTGGAGCGGAGCAAGGAGGGGTTGCTGACCCTCACGTTCAAGCCGGACGAGCTGTACCGGGTGCCCACGGATGACGGAGCGGCCATCGCGCTGGGGCGCTACCACCCTCGAGGGGAGCGCCGGTTCGCGGAGCCCGTCCTGCTGTGCCACGGGCTGGGAGCCAACCGCTTCCACATGGACTTCAACGAGCAGTACAGCCTGGCGCGCTACCTGGCGCGGGCGGGGTTCGAGACCTGGGTCATCGAGCTGCGCGGCCGGGGCCTCGCCGGGGCCTGCGCGGACTGGAACTTCGACGACCAGGCCGAGCACGACGTGAGAACAGCTTTGCGCACCGTGATGTCCACCGGTGCCCAGCAAGTGCTCTGGGTGGGCCACTCCAAGGGCGGCCTGATGCTCTACGCCCACCTGGCCAAGAACCCCCAGGCACCGGTGAAGGCGGCCGTGTCCCTGGGTGCGCCCTTCACCTTCGCGGTGCAGCCGGGCCTGCGAGCGTTCGTCCAGCGGGTGGAACCCGTCCTCAAGCTCAAGGTCATCCCCACCCGGCGCGTCACCAGCATCGCCTTCTTCGGGGCGCCTCCGGGACCGCTCACCCGGTACATGATGCTGGCGGACAACATGGATCCGCAGGTGGTGCGCTGGGCGTTGGCCAACGTGCCGGCGGACGTGGCCGGTGGCGTGGGACGGCAATTCGCCCGGTGGATCACCACCAGCCAGTTCACGTCGTTTGACGGCAGCTTCGACTACCGCGAGCCGCTCGCCGGGGTGAAGATTCCCTTCCTGCTCATCGCCGGCAGCCGGGACCTGCTCGCGCCGCCGCTGGCGGTGGCCCGGGCGAAGGAGCACCTGGGCGGCCCCGTGAAGATGCTGGTCGCCGGCCGCGGCCACGGCTTCGAGGCGGACTACGGCCACGCGGACCTGATTCTGGGCCGCAAGGCGCCGGACGAAATCTTTCCCCAGGTGGAGGCCTTCCTGTCCTCCAACGCCACCCCGCTCTAGAGGAAAAGCCCTCCGGGAGGGCCGGTTGTCCGGGCCCGCCCGGCGTGCTACCCGGGAGGCCGTCCCATGGGCCCATCCGTTCGCTTCCCATCCCGGCCGTGACGTCCCGCTTGAAAGCCCCGCGGCCTGGCACCACCGTGGAAGGTCCCCTGTCCCCTCCCCCGAGGCCTCAGCGCATGCGTCCCGCTTCCTTCCGCGCCTCCTTGCTGTCGTGGTCCGCTGTCGTTGCCCTTGGAGCGGCCCTCGGAGTCCTGGGGCTGACGGGCTGCCGACCGCAGGCCCAGGAGGGTCCGGACCCCACGGTGGTGGCCACCGTGAACGGCGAGTCGCTCAGCCGGACGGACTTCGAACAGGAGCTGGGGCGGGAGCTGGCCACCACGGAGGGGCCGGAGCCCACGCCCGAGGAGGTGGAGCCCTTCAAGCGGGCGCTCGTGGACACGCTCGTGAAGCGGATGCTGCTGCTCCAGGCCGCGAAGCAGAACAACATCGCCGTGACGCCCGAAGAGGTGGACCGCGGCGTGCTGCGGCTGTCCGGCGACTACCCGGCGGGCAACTTCAACGAAGTGCTCGCCCAGGGGCAGCTGTCCATGGCGGAGCTGCGCGCGCGCGAGGCGAGCCGGCTCACCATCGAGAAGCTCTTCACCAACCACGTCTATTCGCGCGTGGCGGTGACGGAGGAGGAGCTGCGCGCGTACTACGCGGCGCACGAGGCGGACTTCCAGGAGCCGGAGGAGGTCCACGCCGCGCAGATGGTGGTGAAGGGGCTGGACGAGGCGCGCAGGCTCCAGGTGCAGCTCAAGGCGGGCAAGAAGTTCTCCGACCTCGCCCGGCGCTATTCGCTCAGCGCGGACGCCAAGGTGGGGGGCGACCTGGGCTTCTTCCCCCGGGGACAGATGCCTCCGGCCTTCGACGAGGTGGTATTCAAGCTGGGGGTGGGGCAGGTTTCGGACGTGGTGTCCACGGAGTACGGCTACCACCTGTTCAAGGTGCTGGAGCGCAGGTCGGCGAGGAAGCGGGAGCTGGTGGAGGTGCGCGGGAAGGTGGAGGGGCGCCTCTTGGAGGCCAAGCGGGCGGCGGCGCAGGAGGCCTTCGAGAAGGAGCTGCGCGACAAGGCCCAGGTGGTGGTGAACGAGGCCACGCTGCAGACCATCCGCGGGCGGCCGGCGCCGCAGGCGGCGAAGTGAAGGACTTTTCCGGGAGCGGGCCTGTTGGGCTCCCGGCGTTTGTCTCAAGAGGGTCGTTGCGATGAAGAACCTGGTGGCGTTCCTGGCGGCGGTGATGCTCTTCACGGGGGCGACGTCCGCCCGCGCGGAGCTGGTGGACAAGGTGGCGGCGGTGGTGAACCGCGACGTCATCCCGCTGTCGGAGGTGCAGCAGCGCGCCGCGCCGGAGCTCCAGCGCGTGAACTCCGAAATCGACCCGCACAAGCGCGCCGAGGCCCGCGCGCAGCTGATGAAGACCGCGCTGGACACGCTCATCGGCGAGAAGCTGATGGAGTCGGAGGTCCAGCAGCTGGGCATCACCACCACCGAGGCGGAGGTGGATGAGCTGGTGCAGGACGTGCTCAAGCAGAACAACGTCAGCGACATGAGCCAGTTCGAGCAGCTGCTCAAGAACGAGGGCTTCACGCTCGCCGGCTACAAGGACATGCTCCGCAAGCGCGTGGTGCGCGACAAGCTGCTGCGCATGAAGGTGGGCCCCAAGGTGAAGGTCACCGAGGAGGACCTGAAGGCCGCGTACACGCAGTACACGCGCCTGGAGACCGAGGACGTGGAGGTGCACGCCCGCCACATCCTGGTGCAGGTGGACGCCAAGGCCACGCCGGAGCAGGTGGCCGCCGCGAAGCAGAAGGCGGAGGGCATCGCGCAGGAGGCCCGCCGGCCGGGCATGGACTTCTCCGCCCTGGCGCGCGCCCGCAGCGAGGGCCCCAGCGCGTCGGACGGTGGCGACCTGGGCTACTTCAAGCGCGGCGTGATGGTGCCCGCCTTCGAGAAGGCCGCCTTCAACCTCAAGGAGGGTGAAGTCAGCGAGCCCATCCGCACCAACTTCGGCTGGCACATCCTGAAGGTGGAGGAGCGCCGCAACATCGCCGTGGCCTCCTTCGAGGAGATGAAGCCCAAGCTGGAGTCCAAGCTCCTCAACGAGAAGACGGAGAAGTTCCTGGACCAGTACGTCCAGGAGCTGCGCTCGAAGGCCAACGTTGAAGTGAAGATGTGAGCCCGCGCCCGGTGACCACGACGGACGCGCGCCCCCGCGTGGGCATCTCGCTGGGGGACGTGTCGGGCATCGGGCCAGAGGTGACGGCCCTGGCGCTGGCGAAGCCCGCGGTGCGCCGCGCGCTGGTGCCGGTCGTGTTCGGGGACGGGCCCACGCTGGATGGCTTTCCCCTCTTCCGCCGCTTCCCTCGCGTGGCCCTGGAGGAGCTGGGCCGCATGGAGGGGCCGGCGGTGGTGGAGGTGACGCACCTTCCCGCGAAGCACCGCGTGCCGGGCAAGCCCACGCGCGAAGGCGGCAAGGCGCAGTACGCGTACGTGCGGGCCGCCATCGACGCGATGCGCGCCGGGACGGTGGACGCGCTGTGCACCGCGCCCGTGTCGAAAGAGGAGATTTCGCGCGCGGGCATTCCGTTCATGGGCCACACGGAGGTGCTGGCGGACGCGTTCGGCGTGGACGTGTTGATGATGATGGACGGGCCTCGCGTGCGCATCGCGCTGGCGACGAACCACGTCCCCATCTCCGCGCTGCCGAAGCTGCTCACGGTGGAGAAGCTGGTGGCGCAGCTCCAGTTGCTGTCGCGCAGCCTGCAGCCGGTGGTGGGGCGCAAGCCGCGCATCGCCGTGCTGGGCCTCAACCCGCATGCGGGCGAGGGCGGGATGTTGGGGCGCGAGGAGGTGGAGGTGATTGGTCCCGCCATCCGCCTTGCTCGGGCGAAGCGGGTGGATGCGCACGGGCCCATCCCCGCGGATGGCCTGTTCGCGCGACCTGACGAGGTGGGCGCGAAGTACGACGTGGTGCTGGCCATGTACCACGACCAGGGTCTCATCCCGGCCAAGGCGCTGGACTTCGAGCGCACGGTGAACGTGACGCTGGGCCTGCCGGTGCCTCGCACGTCGCCGGACCACGGCACCGCCTATGCGATTGCCGGCACGGGGACCGCGAGCTGCGTGCCCATGATGGAAGCCCTGCTCAAGGCGGCCCGGCTTTCTTCGGGAGCCGGGCAGACAGGTGCTTCGCGAGGTCCTCGCCGTCCTCCTTCGGGTCGATGAGCTTCGCGTGCGTACCCCGCGCCGTTGAGTCGGGGACCACGAGCACCGTGACCTTCCCCGTGGGGCAGTGACCCAGGCAGGACGCGGGGATGAGCTGCGTCTTGGACGCCAGGCCGTGGGCCTTGAGGGCTTCACGCACCCGGCGCGGCAGGTCCACCCCGCCCGCGTCCACCGGCAGCCTCATCAGGCAACGGTGACACAGGTGCAATTCGATGGGGTCTGGGTCCTCCCGCGCGGCCATGCCTCAATCTAGCGCTGGAACCGCCTGGTGAGCTTGTTGAGCTGGCTCTCCATGCCCATGGAGGCCCGCTCCGTCCACTCCTTGCTGTGCATGGCGTCGGACGTGACGACCATCCGCACGGTGTCGCCCTTCGCCTCGAACTCCACCACCGTGGAGACGGTGTACGGCGCGACGCCGGGGATGAAGTCCACCGCGTGCCGGTACGCGAGCCGCGTCTTCGGCGTCAGCTCCGTGTACGTGAGGCTGCTGGGGCTGGAGAGGGGCATGCCCGCCTGCTTCATGAAGGCGACCTGTTCCGGCGCGGTGGCGATCATGTCGTAGCGCAGCAAGCCTTCGGGGCGCGCGTCCAGCTCGTGCACCTTCACGGAGAAGCCCTCGGGGCCCCACCAGGACTCGAAGCCGTCCTTCGTCGTCCACAGCTCCCAGACCTCGTCGAGCGTTGCCGTGTAGCTGCGGTCGAAGGTGACGGTGCTGCGCTTCTCGGTTTCGGTCTGGGTCGTCATGGGGGTTCTTCCTCGGATTTGGGGGCGTCCGTGCGTGCCTTGCGTCTTCGCTCGAGCGCCTGGCCGAACCGGTCGAGGCGGGCCTCCCAGAGGCTGCGATACCCGGTGACCCAGGCATCGAGCTCCTGAAAGGGCTCCGGGCGAAGCGAGTACAGCCGCTTCGTGCCCTCGGGGCGGACCTGGACGAAGCCCGCCTCCTGGAGGATCCCCAGATGACGGGAGACACCCGACTGCTGGATGTCTACCCGCTCCACCAGGTCGTTCACCGCAAGCTCGCCGCCCTTCAGCGCCTCGACGATGCGGCGGCGCGTGGGGTCGGCCAGGGTTTGGAAGACGTCAACATTCATGGACGTGAATATACATATCCATGAATGTTTCGACTGTCCAGCTAGAAGACGAAGGGGTAGTGCACCGGGGTGTTCATGGCGACGCGGTGCACGGGGAACTTCCAGCCGCGCACCTGGTCCTCGATGCAACCGGCGAGCGGGGAGCCCTTGAGGGCGTCGGTCTCCATGGCCACGCCGGAGACGGTGCCAGCGGTGTCCACGGACCAGCGCATCTGGAAGCGGCCGCCGTTCTCCAGGGCGGTGCCGGCCTTGAAGTTCTGGACGCAGGTGGCGATGGCGGGCTGGTTCGTGACGACCACGTTGGTGATGTCCGAGGGCACGAGCTGCTCGCGCTCGGAGGTCGGGGCCGGCGGGATGTAGACGGTCTTCTCCTGGGCCTGCTTCGGGGCGGAGGCCTCCGCTTCGTCGGTGAAGCCGAGCTCGCGGGCGAAGTCCTCGTCGATTTCGGATCCGGGCTGCGCGGCTTCCTCCGCCTCGGCTTCGGCGGCGGCCTGACGGGCCCGGGCCATTTCCTCCTCGGAGATTTCGCCACCGAAGGACATCTCACGGACCTCGCCGGTGTCCTCGGGCGCTTCGAGCGTGGCCGCGCGCTGGGCCACGGGGGCCTTCTTCTGCGTCACCGGAGCGGGCTGCGTGGACGGCGTGGGATCCGGAGCCAGCGTGTGCAGGCCGGTGGTCAGGCCCGCGCTCGCGGGGCCCGCGAGGACGGTCGTGTTCGGAGTGAGGGCCTGCGCGGCGCGCTGCGCGTCCGTCAGCGCGGGCGTGTTCACGCCTCCGGCGATGGACTGCGAGAAGTCCGGCGCGGCCAGCTGGGTGCCGGGAACACCGTAGAAGCCCTGCGTGCCCGGCTGGGTCGTCGCGAAGCCCTGGGTGCCCGGAGCGCCGATCCGCGCGGCGACGGCGCCCGGCTGAGTCGTCGCGGAGCCCGACGCTGCCACGGGGGGGCTGTTCAGGACCTGTGATTGCGGCGCGGGCTGCGTCTCATCCTTCGACGTGAGGCGCAGGCCCGCGACGACGAGGAGGCCCGCGGCGAGCGCTCCCATCGCTATGGCGCTCACGAAGGACATGGGGCTCATGCCGAGGATGCGCGTGGACGCATCAGCGATGGCGGGCGGCGGCTCCGGCGCCACGGGGGCGTACGGCATCCACGGCTGCGGCGCGTAGGCCTCGGCCGGAGAACCGGGCGTGGCCCAGACGGGCGACGGCGGCGTGGCGTCCCACGACGTCACGGCGCCACAGGAGTTCTCCTGGGAGGTGCTGGACGGGGACTCATCCGCGCGCAGCCACTCCGGGATGACGAAGTTCGCGGCCTCGGCGGACAGCGTGAGCTGGGGCTCCACGTTGTCGTTGGACGGCGGCGGCAGCGACTGGAGCCAGGTCTCCTCCGTGGAGGCCAGGTCGAGCAGCGTGCGCAGAGGGCCGGTCGCGAAGGACTCCGGCACGATGTCCTCTTCTTCGGAGGTCTCGGAGGAGAGCGCGCGATCCAGGTACGCATCCAGCTCTGCTTCGAAGGTCTCGGGGTCGCGGGAGAAGTCGGAACCGCCCACCTGCGCCCGCGAAGACACATCACCCGTCAGTAGCTCGCTCACGCCACCCTCCCCGCCGCCCATACAGCGCCAGACCGCCCGACCACCGACTCACTGCCAGGGGGCCGATGTTAGGAACGCCCCCCGTTCGCGCCACCGCGAGCGTCCAGCCGTGAACGCTCCAGCGGTCATTTGTCCCCGCGCGAGGCCCGAAACGTACGGCCCCGCACTCCACACTGTGCGCCGGTGTGCCGACAGGGATCGGCTTTCCACAGACACACCCGGCTTCCGTCCATGGCCGTTTAGTGGCCCGGGGAAAGTAGGCAGTGGGGTGTAGAGCTACTGGGCCCACCGGCCCCGCATGAGAAAAAGCCCCCCGCCACCTATACGGTCGAGTTCCTCCAGACCGCCGTGAAGCAGCTCGCGGCGGTGGATCCGGTCCATCAGCGCCGCATCGAGAAGCAAATCGACGCCCTCTCCACGGAGCCCCGGCCCGTGGGCGCGGAGAAGCTCAAGGGCAGTGACTACCTGCGGATCCGCATTGGCGACTACCGCGTCATCTACCAGGTCGAGGACGGCCGGCTCGTGGTGTTGATCGTCGAGCTGGGCCACCGGCGGGAGATCTACCGCTAGCCGTCTTCTTCGCCTTCTTCGTGAGCCCCAGCTCCGCCTTCACCTGCTTCCACGCGACGCGCGGCTGGCCCTCGGACTCCCGGCGCGCGGCGTCCGCCTTCTGGATGTCACGCCGGTCCTCCAGCGCTTCCAGTGCCTGGAGGTCCTCGAAGGGAATCACCGCGACCAGCTTCTTGCCGTGCCGGGTCAGGACGAGCCGCTCCTTCCCGTAGGCCGCCCGGTTGAGCAGCTCCGCCAGGTCGTCGCGCGCTTCGGTGATGCTGACTTCCATCATGGCCGTTCCCCAGGAAACGTACGTTCTGTACGTATCATACAGAACGTCCCGACACGGCGCTTCCCGGCCCGGCGTGCCACCTCAGTACCGAGGGGCACCCGGCTTGGGCGTCAGGTTGCTGGGCGGGGCCTGGACTCCGTTCACGCGCAGGCCCGCGTGCATGAAGGACGGTGCTCCCTGGAGGAAGACCGCCGGGAAGTTGAGCGTGGGCTGGGATTCGTCATCCAGCGCCTTCACCTGCTCCGGCGTGAGCTTCACGTCCAGCGCACCCAGATTGGTGTCCAACTGCTCCAGCGTGCGCGCACCCAGGATGGTGGACGCCACGCCCGGCCGGCCTTGCACCCAGGCCAGCGACACTCGCGCCACCGAGGTGTTCTGCTCCTTCGCCACGCGCTGGAGCACATCGATGAGCCTGTAGGTCTTCTCGTTGAGCGACGCCTCCGCCCACGCGCCCCGGTCCGCCTTCTGCTTGCCCGCGTTCTCCCGCGTGTACTTGCCGCTCAGCACCCCGCTGCGCAGCGGCGACCACGGCGTCACGCCGAGCCCCAGCTCCCTCGCCATCGGGATGAGCTCGCCCTCCACCGTGCGCTCCAGCAGCGAGTACTCGATCTGCAACGCCACCAGCGGCGCCCAGCCCCGGAAGAAGGCCGTCACCTGCGCCTGCGCCACCTTCCACGCGGGCGTGTCGGAGAAGCCCACGTAGCGGACCTTGCCGGAGCGCACCAGGTCGTCCAGCGCCCGCATCGTCTCCTCGATGGGCGTGTTCGCGTCCCAGGCGTGCATCCAGTACAGGTCGATGTAGTCCGTCTGAAGTCGGCGCAGCGATTCATCACCCGCCGCCATCACCGACTTGCGGCCCGCGCCGCCGCCGTTCGGATCCCTCTCGAAGAGGTTGCCGAAGAACTTCGTGGCGATGACCACCCGGTCGCGCTTCGCGGGGTGCTTCCCGATGTGGTCCCCGATGATCTTCTCCGCGTGCCCGAACGTGTACACGTTCGCCGTGTCGATGAAGTTCCCGCCCCGCTCGATGAAGCGGTCCAGGATGGCGTTGGACGTCTCCACGCTGCTGCCCCAGCCCAGGTCCTCGCCGAACGTCATCGCGCCCAGGCAGAAGGGACTGACGCGCAGGCCGGAGCGGCCCAGGGTGACGTAGTGGTCGAGCGACATGGGCGGCTCCCTCGCGGATGGAAAGCGCGCGGAGCCAATCCCAGACGCCTCATCGCGCCAACCGCCCTTCCCTCGGGACGTCCAACGTCAGACACGCTCCCGCGCCCATCCGATCAACGCCGGACATCCGCACGCTCCAACGCCCCTGCGGCGTCGTGCCCCCCAGGGCAGGGTCAGTGTCCAGCGTCCGTGTTCCCCGGCCCTCCCTCCTGCGATAGGAGGACGTTCCATGCGAATCCTCTTCCCTGCCCTGCTGGGTATGACGCTGGCCGCCGTGGGTTGCTCGTCGTCCCCCGAGGTGAACGACCCCACGGAGAATCCCGTCATCGAGCGGGGTCCCAAGACCATCGCCGTGGACGGCGACCCCAACGGACTCTGGTGGGACGCGGAGAGCGCGACCCTCTTCATGGCCGACGACGAGAACAACCGCGTGCTGCGCTACCGCGACGGCGAGGGCATCTCGAAGGTCGCGGATCTGCCCGCGGCTCCCGCGGATGGTCCGGGCCTGGGCGCGCTCGCACGGCTTTCGGACGGCACGCTGGTGGTGGTGCGCTTCGGCGGCGGCACCGCGGGCGATGTCGTCTACGTCAAGCCGGACGGCACCTCCGCCATCGTTCCCAACCTGCTTCCGGAGCGCCGCCGCATCGGCATCACCGTCACCAATGACGGGCAACTGCTGGACGGCTACTTCGTGCGCAACAACAACGTGAACGTGGGCAGCGTTGCCCGACTGGGTCTGGAAGGCACCGAGCAGGAAATCGTCGGAGCCCTGGTGAAGCCCGTGGGCGTGCTCGCGGTGAACGACACGCTCTACATCAGCGATCAGATCGCCGGGAAGGTGTACCGCTCGCCGCTGTCCGCGCCGTCGCAGTTGGTGGCCTTCGCCACGCTGAACAGCCCGGACCTGCTGGCCGTGGGCCCCAACGACACGCTGCTCACCGGCAGCCGCGACGGCACCGTGCTGAGCATCCGTCAGTCTGGCGAGGTGAGCGTGCTGGCCGGCGGCTTCCAGCAACCGCACGGCCTGGCCTACGACGCGAAGAACAAGCGCCTCTTCATCGCCGACCATGACGGCACTCCGGCGGACGGCACGAACCACACCCTGCGCATCATCCCGCTCGAATGAAGTCCGCTCCCCTGTTCACGCTGGCCCTGCTCGCGTCAGGAACCGCCCTGGCGCAGGAGGAGAACTACCCGCGCTTCACTCCCACCTTCGTGGCTGAGGTGGACTACCGCGTCCACGCGGACGACATCGAAGGGCACAACGGCTTCAACCTGGCGCGCCTGCGCCTGGGCGGGCGAGGCCAGCCCGTGCCCTGGCTGGTCGCCGTGGGCACGGCGGAGTGGGCGCAAGAGAAGCCCGCGCTGCTGGACGCGTACGTGGACTTCCTCGTCATCGACGGGCTGCGCTTCTCCGTGGGCTACGCGAAGACGCCGCTGTTCCCCGCCGGACGAGACCAGAGCATCGAGACGCTCCCCATCCCGGAGCTGCCGCTGGTGACGGCGGCGTTCTGGGCCCGCCGCGACCTGGGCGCGGAGGTGCAGTGGACGCCCGCGTCGCTGCCCCTGGAAGGCTGGCTGCGGCTGGGCAACGGCTCTGGCAGCCCGCTGGGAAACGACAACGCCCAGCCCTCCGTGGACGTGCGCCTGGACGTGCGCCATGGCGGAGTCCGCGTGGGCGCGGGCGCGCACGTGGAGGACGCCTTCGACCGGCCCGGCATCGGCGGGCGAGGGGCGCAGAACTTCCTCTTCTACCGGCCGCCTCCGGTGTCCGGCTACCGCACCGTGACGGAGGCTCACGGGCGGCTGGACGCGGGGCCGGTGCGCGTGGACGTGCAGGCAGCCGCCGCGTGGGAGCACCGCTCGCGCGACACGGACGGCAACCCGGCCACGCCGCGCGAATCCCTGCCCACGATGAGCAGCCAGGGCCTGGGCGTGGAGGCGTCCTGGGTGATTCGGGGCATGCCGCGCAAGGGGGCGCGGTGGCCCGAGCCGCTCGCGGGCGTGGGCTCGGAGGGCATCCCGTCCGGCTCACTGGAGCTGGCCGCGCGCGTGGAGCGGCTGTGGCTGGGACGGGGCGCACCGGATGTGGTGCCCGGAGGCACCACGGCCGGCGCGCTGGCGTTCCACTGGTGGGTCACGCGATTCCTCGGCTTCGGCGTCGCGGGCTACGTGAACCACTACGACACGCCGCCCGTGGAGATGCCCACGCGCGACTGGTCGTACCTGGCGCTCCTGCGCACCACGGTCAGCCTGCAATGACTAGCGGTGGTGCGCGTGCTGGCGGTCCACGTGGTGCTGAAGCTGGCGCCGCGCGGCTTCGAACGCGTCGGTGACGGCCTGGTAGGCATCCGCGTGGGCCGTGAACTCCAGAGGCTCCCGGTCCGCGACGATGTCCTTGCCCGGCACGTGCAGCTCCACGCGCACGTGGAAGTGGTGCCCCTGGGCGTGGTGGCGGTGCGGTTCCTCCACCACCACGTTGCAGCCGGTGATGCCGTCGTGGAACTGCTCCAGCTTGTCCACCTGGTCGCGGATGTGCTCGTTGAGGGTGTCGCTCGTTTCCATGCCCCGGTAGGTGATTCGCAGTGCGCGCTTCATCGTCCGCCTCGGGTAGGGCTCCGTGCTCTGGAGCCGGTGTGGATTCAAGGCATTGCATGAGCCCGGCCAACGTCCCGGGCCCACGGAACTGCCTATAACGGCCCCCATTTGACGGGGCATGACGGGACACGCGCCCGTGTGCATGGGGCACGTTGACTCACGGCAGCTTGCGCAAGCGAGGCAGCAGCTCCGCTACTGGCCGCCCCAGCGCCTCCGCGTCCAGATACACCTGCACGGCGTGTCCCACGCCCTCCACGGGGTCGGCGAAATAATTGCGCTTGGTGGGCACCACCCACGCGAAACCCGTGCGCGGCAGCACGAAGCCAGGCGCGTTGCCGTAGGTGAGGAAACCTCCGGTCCTCTCGCCCACCAGCGGCGCTCCCGTGGCGCGGTGCAGCGCGTAGGCGCCGCTCTCTCCCGAGGACGCGGAGTCCCGGTCCACCAGCACCACGATGCGCCCGGTGAAGGGCGTCTTCGCATGGCCTTCCGCGCGGCCGCTGTCGAACACGGGCCGCGAGGGCTCCGGCGTCACGGGCCACTTCGGCCGGATGGCTTCACGTTCGGCCTTTGCTTCCGGCGTGTCCAGCCGTCCATCCATCGCCTGCCGCTGCACGCGCGAGTTCCATTCGAAGCACGGGAAGAAGGCGCCGTGCATCCACACCTCGCCGGAGGAGAACCACGGCCCGCGCACCATCGTGTCCAGCCACTCATAGACGTAGCCGTCGTTGCCGCCGCTGTTGCCTCGGAGGTCGAACACCAGCAGCTTGTGCTTGCGGTGCTTCGGCGCGTCCGCGACGAACTGGCGCAGCCCGGCCTCCGCTTCTGGCGGGCCTGAGAAGCGGCGGAGGGTGATGATGCCCACGTCGCCCTTCGGCTCGTATGTGTAGATGTCCTTCGGCGCGAACTCACGGGCCGGACGCGGCGGACGGACCTTGAGCGGCAGCGACGTGTCGCCGCAGCGGAGCGTCCGTGCATCACCTCCGCCTCGCGCGGAAACGGTGAGCCGCTGTGCGCGGGAGCCATCCGGCTTCAGCACCGGCGCCACCCGCAGTGTGTCCGCCTGCGCGCCCTCCACGGTGTTCGCGTCACAGGACGTGAGTTGGAGTCCCGGAGGTGCGTCGGCCTGGTACTCGCGGAAGGCGAGCCGTGGCTCCTCACGCAGCATGCTCAGGAGGCCGGACGGACCGAAGTGGTTGTCCGTCAGCGCCTCGCGGACGGCGATGGTCGGCGTAAGCACGCCGTCCTGGAAGGACACGGTGGGCCCGGATGCGGCCACCTTCGCGCTCCAATCCCGGAAGAAGGCATCCGGATCAAAGGTGCGGTGCGCGAGCAGCTCCGGCCAGCCTGAGTACGTGGTGCGAAGAATCTGATGCAGGAAGCGCACGTCCTCCGCCAGCGCGGCGCTGTCCACGCGCGTGTCGGGCGTGGGCTTCGGTCGGCGGAAGGCCTCGTGCAGCACGGGGCTCTCCGGGTCGTAGCAATACGCGGCGCCGGTGGTCCGCGAGTCCAGGTACGGGGAGGGGGCCGCCGTCAGCAGGCCTCCCACGAGGAGGAAGAGGTGCATGCCTGGATTACGACGCGGTCCCTCCAGCCATTGCCAGAAACAAGGCGCAGTGACTCACGGTGAAGAGGTCAGCTCGGAGACGGGATGGGTGCGCGGCCGGGCTCGACGACCTGCGGCCCACGACCGGGGAACTGTACGCCCGCGTCGGAGTCCTTCTTCTGCTCCTTCTCCAGGATTCGCGCCTGCGCTCGGGTGCGGTGCAGCCCTTCGCCCACCCGTTCGTAGGCCCGGTGCAGGAAGAAGGACGCCGCGCTGAGCGCGAAGACGGAGGCCACGAAGCGCGTCTCACGCGGGCGCACCGTCGAGGCCACCATGAAGCCCGCGGCCACCCACGGCGTCAGACAGAAGGGGCAGTCCAGCAGCTCGCCCAGCGCGCGCCGTGGGCCCTCACCACGCGCGGTCTCCACCACCTCGCCCGCGGTGCTGTCGGACTCGTAGCGCGTGAACGGTGCTCGGAACACGCTGAAGACCCGGTCCAGTGCCACCAACCGCGTCACCGCGTGCGTCGCGACGCCGAACAGCGCCAGGTCCTTCCACCCCAGGCGCTCCGGCAACCGACGCCCGGAGGCGTTCATCCAGCCCAGGAAGCCGACCAGCGACGTGCTGAACGTCCCGATGAGCGCCGCGTACGAGCCCAGCGGGTGGTGATCCGAGTCGTAGCCAGCGAACGGTCCCGTCTCCTGAAGCGCTTTCATGGGGTGCACAGCCTCCATGCCGCCAAAGCTGTGCATTCCCCCTGACTCCAAGCATCCGGGCAGCCAGGCGCGCGGGCACTCGCTCCAATGCGGCCCTACTCCGCCACCGTCATGTCCAGGACCGCGGCCCCTCGCACGCGGCCTTCGCGCAAGGCCTGGAGCGCCTCGTTCGCGGCGGACAGGGGAAACACCTGGACCTCCGTGCGCACGGGCACTCGCGGCGCCAACGCCAGGAAGTCCATCGCGTCCTGACGCGTGAGGTTCGCCACCGAGCGCACCCCGCGCTCCTCCCACAACACCGAATAGGGGAAGGACGGGATGTCACTCATGTGGATGCCGCCGCACACCACCACGCCGCCCTTGTCCACGGCCTTCAGCGCGGCGGGCACCAGCGCGCCCACGGGAGCGAAGAGGATGGCCGCGTCCAGCGGCTCCGGCGGCGGCGTGTTCGAGCTCCCCGCCCACACCGCGCCCAGTTCCCGCGCGAAGGCCTGGCCCCTGGCGTCACCCTCGCGAGTGAAGGCATGCACGCGGCGCCCCTGGTGCCGCGCCACCTGGATGAGGATGTGCGCGGCGGCGCCAAAGCCATACAGCCCCAGCCGGGGGCCCTCTCCCGCCATGCGCAGGCTGCGGTAGCCGATGAGCCCCGCGCACATCAGCGGCGCGGCCTCCACGTCGCGGTACGACGGCGGCAGCGGGAAGCAGAAGCGCGCATCCGCGACGGTGTACTCCGCGAAGCCCCCGTCGATGTCGTAGCCGGTGAAGCGCGCCGTGTCGCAGAGGTTCTCCCGGCCGGAGCGGCAGAAGCGGCACTGCCCGCAGCTCCACCCCAACCACGGCACGCCCACTCGCCGCCCGGGGGCGAAGCCTTCCACCCGCGCGCCCGTCTCCACCACCGTGGCCACGATTTCGTGGCCCGGTACCAGCGGCAGCTTCGGGCGCGTCAGCTCTCCATCCACCACGTGCAGGTCCGTGCGGCACACCGCGCAGGCGTGCACCTTCAACAACACCTGCTCCGGCCCGGGCTCCGGAATGGGCCGCTCCTCCTGCCGCAGGCGCTGTCCAGGTGCGTGGAGCACCATCGCCCGCATGGTCCCTGCCATGGCCCGCCTGCCTCTCCACCCGCGCACTTCACGGGTGTCGAGGACAAGCTAGTCAGTGCCAGATGACCCGGCCGCTGCCGTTGACCCGGAGCTGGGTCGACTGGGCATGGCCATACAGGTCCACGTTCCCAGACGAGTCGAGCACGACGACCGCCCCGCCCCCGTCCACGTACGCGGCGACGGTGCCGGAGCCCTGCGACGTGATGTTCACGTCCACGGCCCGGAGGCCCGAGGCTCCGATACCACCGCTGCCATCCAGCCAGGCGTCGAGCCGGTTGGTGACGCCCTTGAGCGTCGTGAAGCCGGAGCCGTCCACCCGGGCGCGCACATGCTTCGCCGCCCCCTCGAACTTCAAGTCGCCGGAGCCGGACTGCGACAGGTCCACCCACTCGGCCATGCCTTCGCCGGCCGCGCACAGCTCCATGTTTCCGGAGCCACTGAGCTTCGCATCCAGCGTGCGCACCCCGCCGCAGAAGCGCAGGGAGCCGGAGCCCTTCGCCACCAGCTTCACGTCCTCCTTCACCCGCTCGAAGCCTTCCACGCGCAGGATGCCGGAGCCGTCCTGCGTCGCGCCCACCATGCGCGGCACCAGGATCTCCACGCGCGCCGGACCCCGGGGCGCGAACGAGCCATCCGTCTCGATGACCAGCGTGTTGCCGGGCGACACGAAGGTGCGCACGCGGTGCTGGAGGTTCTCATCCAGCGTGACCTTCACGTCCGGCACCTCACCTTCGCGAATCACCACCTCCATCGAGCCCCGGTTCTCCACGGTGGAGAACTCGGTCGCCACGCGCGACTCCGTGACGGTGTTGCCGTCGCCCTGCATCTCGTCGGTGAAGTAGCAGCCGGACAGCAGTCCCGCCGCGAGCGCGGCCACTCCCAAACGCTTCCACATGTTCCCCTCCCGGACTTCGAATCGAATGCCGCGTCAGATCTGCACGCCCAGCAGGACGCCCGGCCACACGCGCACGGTGGTGCGTCCCCCATCGGAGACGCTGCGCCACTCGGGCCCGATGCCCAGCTCCTCCCAACGGTCCCCGTTGTCCCAGGTCACGAGCGTGTTGCCGGTGACGCCACCGATGAGCGCGAAACGCTTCGCCACCTGCCAACCCGCCACCAGCCGCAACTGTCCCAGTACGTTCAGGCCGTCGCCATCGCGAAAGAGGTTGTCCGTGTGGACGCCGCTGCCAATGACATCCAGGTCGAAGAACAATGGCCCCGCGGGGATGTGCGCGCCAAAGCCCATGCCTCCCACGTAACGGCGGCGGTGCGTGTCCGTGCCCGGGTTGAAGCCCAGCGTCAGCAGCGTGTGGAAGTGCCGTCCGCCGAACTTCACCGCGACGTTGGTGTACGCGAGGTCACTGGCCCACAGCTGCAGGTTCGCCTGACCGTTGCCGATGAAGCTGAGCAGGCCCAGCGCCTCGCCCTGGGACTCACGCGCGACGTTGATCAACCCCAGCTGGAGGCCGTCCACCTTGCCCGCGACGTTGACCAACCCCACCTGCGCGCCGGACACGTCCCCGCCCACGTTGAGCAGCGACAACTGCGCGCCGTCCATCCGGCCCGCGTAGTTGAAGCCCGAGGAGGCCTGGAGACCCGACATCGTCGAAGCAATGTTCGCGCCCGCCGCGAACTGCGCGCCCTTGAACTGCGCGGTCGCGATGTTCGCGCCCACCGTGAACTGGCCCCCCACGCCACCCGAGCCCGCGATGTTGGCGCCCACGGAGAACTGTCCGCCGGACAGCTCGCCGCCCACCACGTTGCCGCCCACGGAGAACTGGCCGGCCGCCGCCGCGCCCTTCACCACGTTGAGGCCCACCGCGGCCTGAATACCGTCCAGTTCTCCCGTGACGATATTGCCTCCGGTGGCGAACTGCGCGCCGGACGCGGTGCCTCGCACCACATTGGCTCCCAGCGCGAGCTGCACGCCGGACAAATCCTCGCCCACCCAGTTCGCGCCCAGGGACATGGCCGCGCCATCCACCCGCTTCGCATGCGTCGCGAGCGCACCGAGCGCGAACGTGGTCACCAGCCGCTCCGTGGCCGTGCCCGCCGTGCTCACGTGCGGCAGCGCCATCAGCACCACCGGGACGTGGATCTCCTCCGTGTCCGAACGCTGCCGCGCCACCGTGGCCCCCGCGGGCTCACCGCCTGTCGCGGCCTCCACGAGGGGCGCGGGGGACAGCGCCGCGACAGGAATCGCGACGGCCGTGGGAGCCGGTGCCTCCTGCACGGGAGCGAAGTGTGACTCCGGAGCGGCGGTCCCTTCCGTGCGCTCCTCGGCTCCGGCCGCTCCCGCCGCCACCGCGACCATCACCCCGACACACACCGCGACCTTGCGCTTCATCGCCTGGACCTTCCTGAAAAAGGATTCGGCGAAGGGAACACCGCGGCCTTCCAGAACTGTCACCTGCCCGTCTTCACCTTCACGAAGCCCGGTGTCCGGCGCGCCCGGCCGCTACGCTTCCCCCATGCGCCCGTCCCGTCCTCCCCACCCTTCCCGCCGCGAGGTCCTGGTGGCGGGCATCGGCGCCGCGCTCGCGCCGTCCCTCTCCGCCC
>NZ_RAWF01000202.1:0-18028 GCF_003612075.1 Corallococcus sp. CA041A | reverse complement strand
CCCCTCTTCCAACGGCTGTCACGCCGTGTGGGGGACCTGAAGGCAGAGCGCCTGCGTCACACGTACCAGACGACGTTCTGGTACGCCTTCGGGCCTCCGGAGAACGTGGTGGAGGAGGTCATCCACACGCTGCGGCCCCGGGTGACGAAGGGCTGGAAGATCGCGGGCGTGGAGTGGTGGCTGTCCCGGATGCGGGCCACGGACGTGCGGGTGGACTTCCATCAGGACCGGGACGAGCGGCTGGCGTTGGCCACGGGGAAGCTGGTGCACCCGGTGCGCTCATCGGTGTTGTTCCTCAACCGGGTGCGGGGCGGCGCGCTGGCGGTGACGCGGGAGCTGCCGTGTGACGACAACCCGTCGCTCGCGCCGGACCGGCTGGAGGATTTGACGCTGGTGGCGCCGAGGCCTAACCGGCTGGTGGTGTTCGACGGGACGCTGACGCACGGGGTGCTGGACGCGGACAACCAGGTCCCGGACGGCAAGCTGCCGGGACCTTCACGCGAGCGGCGCACGCTGGTGATGAACTGGTGGGGCCACCGTCCCACGGACGTGCCCCTGTGGAGCGAGACGCGCTTCTACCGGGCGCTGGCCAGCTGACGGGCGGTTTCGCGCAGGCGGTGGGTGACGCGCTCGGCCCACTCGGGCTCGACCTCCATGCAGGCGGGGCGGCGGCCCAGGCGCAGGGCCGCGGAGGGCATGGAGCCGCTGCCCGCGAACGGATCCAACACGGTGTCCCCGGGGCGGCTCCAGGTGCGGACCAGGGGCTCCAGCACGGAGAAGGGCTTGTGGTGCGGGTGGCCGCCCCACCGCGCGGCCTCGGCGTCATCGTCGTAGCCGCCGACGACGGCCCACACGGTGGGAGCGTCCCCAAGGGCGAGCGGCGGCTCGGGCGTGCGGGCGATGACGAGGGCGACCTCGTAGACGCGCAGCATCTGCTCGTTGGCGTTCTTGTCGGTGGTGCGCTTGCCCCAGACGTACTCGCCGCGCAGGTGGGTGTAGCCCAGGCCATGCGCGGCGGTGAGGATGGGCTCCTTGCCCAGCAGGTTGGTCCAGATGATGAGGGGCGCGTCGGGGGTGAGGTGCGCGGTGGCGCGCGTGAGCCAGGCCTCGGAGAAGACGCGGTAGTCGCGCACGGACTCGAAGCGGACGATGGGGTTGCGGTCGATCTTCTTGTTCGCGCGGGGGTCGCGCAGGTCCCCGCCCTTGCGGCGCCGGGTGAGCAGGCAATACGGCGGGTCCGTGTGGAGCAGCGAGGCGCGGGTGTCGCCGAGGGCGGCCCGGTAGCCCTCGGGCTCGCGCGCGTCGGCGCGGACGCAGCGCAGGGATTCGGGCGTGAGGTCGGAGGTCATCGTGTGGAGCCGCACCCTACCCGTTCCAGCGCATGGCCGCCGCGTATTCCACCTGCCCGCGGCGAGTGCCAGGGGTGTGGCGATTGCAATGCCTGCTCACATTTCAGAAGATAGACACGGCCCGCTCATCCTCCGCTCGCACAGCTCACCCAACGTGAGGACCGCCATGATGCGTGTGAAGCATTGGATGTTGGCCTGCGCCGTCAGTCTGGCAATGGCTTGCGGAGGTTCGTCAGCGGACGTCGAGGAGGAGCTGCAAGCGTCCTCGCAAGAGCTCGCGGGGTGTACCGCGCTGTGTTCCACGGGCTCGGTGAGCTGCCCATCCGCGACGTCGAATTGCTCGTCGGCTGACTACCAGGGAGTGACCTGCAATGGCGTCTTCTACGCCTGCCCGTCGACTCCGCCTCCGACCTGCGACGCGGTTCGCTGCTCCCTCATGCACAAGAGGGCCTGCTCTCCGTCCCAGGAGGGAGAGCTCACGGACTGCTGCTATTCCGCAGGGGACCCCGGAACCTGCGAGTGCACCGGCTCCGTCTGGTGGTGCTCTTAGTCGGGACCACCGTGGCTGATTGAACCCTGTCGCATCGGGTGGGCACCTCGTGTGCTCGCCCGATGCGTGGCGTCCAGAGGGCTCACGGGAACTCGATGTCACTCCACTGCGCCGTCCGCGTGCCATCCACGTCCACGACGTTCAGTCGGTATTTTCCCAGTTCCGGGTTCTTCACGTCGAACTCCAGCGCCACGATCGCCGAGGATTCAGCCGTAATGGGTCCGGATTGGACCGGCGGCAAGGAAGGCCACTCCTTGCCCTTCCGGTCCACCAGCACTGCCCGCCCGATGGTCCACGGCTTCTTGTCACTCGCCTTCAGCAACAACTTCACCGCCCACCGCGGCCCCGACGTGTACGTCGATATCTTCTCTATCAGCAATGAGCACGAACGCATGCAGATGAAGGGGTTCCCAAACTGCTGCATTTTCACGCCAGGAAACCCCGACGACATCGGCAGGAGCGCGCCAAATCCCGGCGTTTCGCGCGCGCCCTCCGCCGGGGAAACGCGCTCCCGTCGCAAGCGTTCGAGCTCCGCGCGCAGTTGCTGCACTTCCTGGCGGTATGACTCCGCGGAACGTGCACGCCGGTAGACTTCCACCTGCCGATCCACGGCGCCAGAATCCACCACCAGGGTCAATGACAGCCTTGAGGGAAACGCTGCGCTCGCATCCTTGAAGGGAATGGACAGCTTCAAGGTTCCCCCTTGCTGCAAGTCATTGGAGGGAACAAGGACAAGAACCGAATTTCCCGTGCTCACCCGCGCGAACAGCGCTCGCGACTCCAGGATCACCTGGTCCTGTTGGATGTCGGTATCGAAGAGCAGCGTCGTGCTCACCCCAGGCCCGATGTGGATGGGACGCGACCCGGCGTCCTCCGCTCCCACTTCCATCCGGAGCGTCCCCTCAACCCCATCCTTCGCCACGGGAGAAGCCGCCAGGACAAGGGACGACCAGAGCAGCAGAGGAAGCGCGACGAACAGACAGGAGGGCACGGTGGGAAGGGCTCCTCGAACCGGGGCGGCAGAGGCTTCCTTCTACCACGAGGCGTTTCTTATGCCCCCCGCGCGATGATGACCCATCTCCGTGAGTAGGCATCACTGCGTCGAAGAGGCTACTCCTCTTCAGGGACGAGGAGCCTCCTGACGGACTGGATTGGGAGCGTAGAGATCGGGAGCCACCGGACGGTGGCAGTGTCCTTCCGGTCGCCGAACTGGTTCGTCGCAAAGCCCGGTTGATAAGTTCTCGGGTCAAAAGCCTCCATGCAGATCGGGAAGGCCCTCCCGTCAGGTAGGATGACCTCCGTGAAGATGAGCCTCGTGAGCCCTGGCCAGAACACCGAGCGGCCCTTCATGATCGATCCCGCCGGGAGCCCACCGCGACTGTACGGCACCGCATGCTGGATGCCCTGAATGGGCCCCTCACGCATTTGCATCGCCACGCCCTCGCTCTCCTCGAAGTAGATATTGTCAGTCGGGGGCATGCCGATCCCCAACTTCTTCATCCCCTCCCTGGCTCCCGCCGGGCACGGTTCGCCTTCTGCCTTGCGGGTGTTGGCACTCCCTCCCGCACACGACATGCCCACGCAGGCCGCCACGGCCGCGCCAGCGATCTTCCGCATGACACCGCCGTCCGCTCGCAGGGGCTTCACTGGGTTGGTCGCAACCTCGGAAAACTCGGGCGGAGTCGGCTCCACCGCAGCGGAGACGCCCGCATCCGGGGAAGACGCCACCGCGAGCACGGCGGCATCGGGAAGACTCGGGGTTGGTGTCACGGACGAACTTCCTTTCTCAGACACAGGCGCTACGACAGGTGGAGGACGGTCCGGCGTCAGTCGCGCCAGCCCGAAGATCAAGAAGCCCAGCAGCAGTGCTCCCAGGCCGAGCACCGCGCCGGAACGACGGCGCCGCTTCGGCGCGACGGCCTCCGCGGGTGAGGACGGTTCCGAAGGCGCTGACTCCCGGGCATGCGCTGCCAGCTCCGTGGAAGTCCCAGGGAACTGCGACAGCGACACGACGCCCCGGTCCAGCCCGGACGCATCCGGATCCGCCGGGACGTCCAGCGAGACCTTCCAGTCCGCGTGGCGCTTGTCCTTCGCGGCGTCCCAGAGCGCCTGCAGCAGCGTCTCCGTCCCCGAGTAGCGATCCTCGGGGCGCTTGGAGAGCAGCCGCATCGCGATGTCCGACAGGCTGGAGGGGACCTTGGGGTTGATGTCCTTCGGTGCTCGCGGCACCACCGTTTCGATGGCGGGCAGCAACCGTTCGTAGGGCAGGCGCGGGTCGAAGGCGTAGCCGTCCGTCAGGGACTCGTAGAGCAGCGCGCCCAGCGCGTAGAGGTCCCCCGGGATGCCCGCGTCGAAGTTCGCACCGGCCTTCCAGGAGCCTTCTCGCAGGAAGGTCACGCACTCCGGCGGCAGCAGGTGCGGCGACGCGGGCGCCACGCCCACGGTCAACGTGGAGGCCCCCGGGATGCGCGCCGTGCCCAGGTCGATGATGATGGGGCGCTCGTCCAGGCGGCGGATGAGCAGGTTGTCCGACTTGAGGTCGCGGTGATGCACGCCCCTGCGGTGGAGATCCGCCACCACCCGCACGACCTCCGTGTAGACGGTCAGCAGGTGCGCGGCGGAGGGCTTCACCCGCCAGCGCCACTCGTGGAACGTCTCGCCGTCCACGAAGTCGGTGACGTGGAAGAGGTAGCCGTCCGGTGGCTCCGGCCAGCGATCCACGGCGTGCACGCGCGGCAGGTTGGGATGCGGCGCGCACGCGAGCAGCGCCGCCACCTCCCGCGAGAGCCGTCCGTTGACGTCCTCTTCATCGCTGGCGTGCTGGTTCGCCGGCCGCAACGCGAGCTTCAGTGCGTAGACGTTCCCGCCCCGCTCCACCTTGAAGACCCGGCCGAAGCCTCCCGCGCCAAGCGTCCCGACGATTCGCCAGGGGCCGACATGGTGGCCGACTTCAAGCTGGTCCGGGTGGAGCGGCGTGGTCATGGCGCTGACTCAAGCCGTGACACAACCTGGGAGGTGGGGACGACCACCCGGGGTTTCAAGACCGGCGAGGGTGCCTTCCCTGCCACATCCCACCGCGGAGGTCGGATTCCCCGCAATCCGCGAGCGTGCCCGGCCGATGACGGCGCGGACCCACTTGGCGGAACCACCCAGGGAGCGGTGTTCAATGCGGACAACCTCCGGGGTTGACCCTATCTGGCCCTGCGGGGCTGTCACGTTTTTTCGTGACGCTGCAGGGGGGTCGAACCTGAACGGGCGTCCAACCCGCCAGGCGGCCTGGAGTTCGTGAAACAGGTTTCAGCCCGTCCGGATGTGACGGCGGGCCCTGTCTGGGATTGCGCGGAGGCGCGGCTCCGGCCGGCTATTCGCCTTCGTCGGACGCGTCGTCTGCTTCCGCCAGCGCTCGGGCGGCCTGTTCCCACTGGCCTCCCAGTCGGGCCTCGGAAGCCAGGGCTTCGTCCCAGGAGGGACCATCCGGCAGGAGCCGCGACGCGTGCTTCAAGGCCAGGCGCTCCAGCGCTCGGGCTTCGCACAGGCGGCGCAGCTCCAGCGCATCCAGCCCGTTCGCGGCGAGGAAGGCCTCACGGCGCGAGGCACGAACGCTCCGCTCGTTCCACCACGCGGCCTCTTCCGCTGCGATCTCCTCCTCCGTCGCGTCGAGCCCCAGCGAACGCGCCCAGCCCGCGAGCAATGCCCGCCGCAGGCCCGCCTCCGCCCAGGCCTCCGCATCGGGCGCGCCGCGCAGCAGTTCCATCACGCGCCCGGAGTCCACGGCACGCGAGCCCACGCGCGTCACGTCCTCCATCAAGCGCCGGCGCCGCACCAACGACGAAGGATTGCGCCGGACTCCAGGTTGCATCGGAGGCGCCCGGCTCACGAACTCCGCGCCCGCGCGCACGCATTCGATGGCATCCAGCCGCTTGAGGTCTTCCACTCCGCCAGAGAACCAGGCGTCCCAGGCTTCACGCACGGGCCGCGTCCACGCGGGTTCCACGGCCTCGCGGATCCGGGTCCAGGTGCGCTCCTGGTAGAAGACGCCCGCGGCCGCGTCCACCAGGGCCTTTGCAGCCGCGCGTCCCAATACGCGCGCCTTGAGTGCCAGCTCCGCCGCGTGCCGTACGTTCACCAGGGGCACCGTGAGGGGACGCCAACCGTGTTCGGCGTCCGCGTGCAGCAGCGCCACCTCCGAGTCGTCCACCGCCACGCCGTCGCGATACCAGCCGAAGATGCGGCCCACGCCGACCACGCCGTGCTCGGACAGCTCCGAGGCGCGCAGCGCGCCCATGCTGCCTCCGCCGAAGACGGCCACGCCGGCCTCCAGCGCCGCGAGCAGCTCGTGATGCCAGACGGATGGCTGCGCCTCGAAGACTCCGTCCACCAGCACCAGCGCGCGGGGCTTGAGTGACAGCGCTCGCCACACGTCCCCCTGCCGCGCGGGAGGCAACACCGTGCACGGCGCGATCCGCCGCGCCTCGGCCGCGGGCAACGAGGGCCCCAGGAACACCACCAGGTCGTCCGGCCGCCGCTTCACGCGAGCCCCTTCACGCGCAGGCCCCGCGTCGTGCCCTGCGGCCAGGACACCTGCATTTGCGGACCCGGTACCCCTGCGCTTCACGCGAGCCCCTTCACGCGCAGGCCCGCTCGCGGCATCCGGGACACCCACGGCCCCTGCACTCTTCACACCTGACCGCCGCTTCACAGGAGCTCCGACACGCGCATGCCCGGCACCACGACCTTCCACACGTGCAGCCCGGGCACCGGGGCGTCCAGCGCCACGCCCGCCACCCTTGTGAACCCCGCGCCGCCCAGCAACGACAACACCGTGCGCACCTTCGCCGCCGCGGTCTTCGCGCGCCGGTCCACCGCGTCCGGCATCGCGTCCACTCCACGACGGGGCCGCACCTCCGACAAGGCCTGCGCGAACCCCAGCGCCGCATCACGGTCCGCCGCCGCCACGTCCTCACGGGCTCCGTGGATGTCCGTCAGCCGCGATTGCGCGGCCTCCAGCAAGGCCTTCAGCAACGCCTCATCCCGGTCCATCGCGCACGCATAGCCGGCCGTGAGCGGCACCGGGCCCTCGTCCGCGTCCACCAGCACCGCCGCGGCCACGGGCAGCCCCACCCTTCCCTTCGTCCGGGGCGCGGGCGTCACATCGAAGAGGTAGGCCCGGAACCCCTGGGCCCTCAGCGCGTCTCGCTGCGCGGCCGTTCGCGGAGCCCCGTCCTCCAATGCCTCCGGCCGCAGCATCCGCCCCACCACGCCCTCCTCCGACCAGCCCTCCGGCAACGCCCGCGACAGCTGGTCCCGCTCCGTGGCCTCCAGCAGCGCGTGCAGCAGCGCCGGCTCCGACTCCGGATGCGCCCCGGAGCCATTCGTCGTCCACGCCACCGACACCGGCCCCAGCTCCACCGTCCCCGAGGGCGGGCAGTACACCCCCTGCGCCGGCACCCAGACCCGCTCATCCCCGGCCAGCGTCCGCGCTTCGCACCACGCCAGCCGCACCGCCGGCCCCGCGAGCCTCGGCGCCACCACCGCGCCCGCCGACCCGAGCTCCTCCACGCCCCAGACCGTGTCGCCTCCCCACTCCAGCTCCGCCCGGGAGCCCCAGCGCAACCGCTCCGGCCGCACCGTCTCCGCCGCCCACAGCTCCGCGGTCTCGAAGAGCGCGCCCCGGGCCGCGGCGTCGAAGGTCAGCCCCTTGCCATTACACACCTGGAGCACGTGCCCACCCGGACGCACCGCGCAGGCGACCTCCACGCCGGTGCGGTCCAGTCCGGTGACTCGGGCGACCCGGGTCACTCCCAGGCCACGGGCCAGGGCATCGAGGAAGGCAGGGGAGACGGAATCCATCGAGGCAGTCGACACGGGGGGCACCTTAGCGGACCCCCGGCGCGGCGCGGCGTGGGATGACGGGGAAAACGTGGTAGGGGAAGGGCAATCCCCGCCGTATCGGGCTGGAGCGCGCATCGAATGATTGCCGTCGGAGAACTCGCACCGGACTTCGCCGCGACCGACTGCCATGGGCAGACCGTTCGATTGTCGGAGCTGCGAGGCCGGCGCGTCGTGCTCTTCTTCTTCCCCCGCGCCTTCACCGTGGGCTGCACCATCGAGAACCGGGCCTTCAGGGACAACCACGAGCGGATCCGCGAGCTGGGCGCGGAGCTCGTCGGCGTCTCCGTGGACACGCTCACCACCCAGTGCGACTTCGCCGAACAGGAGGGCATCCACTTCGCCCTCCTGGGAGACGACGAGCGGCGGATCAGCCGCGCCTGGGGCGTGCTGTGGCCGGTGCTCAACATCGACCGGCGCGTCACCTTCATCGTCGGCGCGGACGGCGTCGTCGAACGCGTCATCCACCATGAGGTGCGCGTCTACCGCCACCTCGACGACGTGCTGAAGTACCTCCAGGCCCACCCCACCCCGGGCAGCAACACCGCCTCCGCCTGAGGCCTTGCGCCCGCCCGCCTGCCCGGTACCGGACGTCTTGCGCACGTCCCGGGAGGCGAAAAGCGGGCTGGAAAATAACCTTCCGTCCCCTGGAGGGTTCAAGCCCCTGTGAGCGGACGGGTCCTAGGACTGGTGCGGCCCGGTGGGGCCGTGAGCGCTCTCTCGGATGAAGCCCTGTGTGGGGCCTTCCTCGCGGGGGACGCGACGGCGTTCGGCCAGCTCTTCGAACGGCACCGGGGCCTCGTCTTCTCGCTGATGCGCCGCTACACCGTGAGCGCGGAGGACGCGGCGGACCTGACGCAGCAGGCGTTCCTCCGGGCCCTGGAGGCGTCACGGCGGGTGTTCGCGCGCTTCACGCCCACCACGCCCACGCCGTTCCGTTCGTGGCTGGTGCGGGTGGCGCTCAACCTGGCCAAGAACCACGCGCGACAGGGGCTGCGGTGGCGGCCGGTGCTGGTGGAGTCGGTGACGGATGACCTGGCGGCGGACCTGAGCGAGGGCGCGGACGCGTCGCTGGAGCGCACCCAGCAGGGCCAACGGGTGCGACAGGCGGTGCTCGCCCTGCCCCGCCGTCAGCGCGAGGTGCTGACGCTGCGGGTGGACGGTGGCCTGCCGTTCAAGGACATCGCCGGGACGCTGGGCATCACGGAGAACAACGCGAAGGTGCAGTTCCACCTCGCGGTGAAACGCTTGAAGGCCGACGTGGCCGGGGAGACGCAGTGATGGGTGCGTGCGTGGAATACGAGGAGCAGGCGAGCCTCCACGCTGCGGAGGCGCTGGAGGGCGAGGAGGCCGCGCGCTTCCAGGCCCACCTGGAGTCCTGCGCGGCCTGCCAGGCGGAGGTGGCCTCCGCTCGCGAAGTCCTGGGCCTGGTGGCGCTGCCGCCCCAGACGCCCGTGGAGGTGCGCACGCAGGAAGGTCTGGGTCCCAGGACCCTGGCGGCGTGGCGCCGGGAGCAGACGCGCCGGGGGATGGGCCGGCGGGCGCTGGGTTCGCTCGCGGCCGTGGCGGCGGTGGTGGCGCTGATGCTGGGGCCGTCCGCGCTGGAGCGGCTCAAGGCGCCCCACCCGGTGACGACGCCGGCCGCCGTGCAGTCCGCGAGCGCCCGCGACGACGTGGACGCGGAGACGCTGGCCGCCTTCGAGGCGTGGGCCGGGTTGGATCCGCTGGAGGATGACGGCTCGGGGTACGGCCTGGACGAGGACCTGTCGTGGGACGACTCCGACCTGGACGGGGACTTCGACCTGGGAGAGACACTGTGAAGACGATGAAGCGGATGACCTGGGCGCTCGTGTTCGCGCTGCCGGTGATGGCGCTGGCGCAGCCCGGGCCGAAGGAGCCGGGAGCGCGTGACGCCGACCGCATGGCCCGGGCCGAGCAGCGGCAGCGGCTGCGGCAGGTGCTGGAGCTGGCGGACACGCTGGAGCTGGACAGCGCGCAGGCCCTGAAGATGGATGAGACGCTGCGCCGCTTCGAGGACCGGCGCCGCCCATTGCGCGAGCAGGTGCGGGACTCGGCGCGCATCCTCCATCTGGCGTCGCGAGGCGACAGCGCGGCCCTGGGTCAGGTGGACGCGGCGGCGCAGAAGGTCTTCGACGCCCGGGCGCGGATCGCCGCGCTGGACCGGGAGCTGTACCAGGCGCTCGCCAAGGACCTGACCCCGGAGAAGCGCGCGCGGCTGGCCGTGGTCATGGCCCGCTCCGAGGGCATGAAGGGGATGAAGGCCAAGGGGCCGAAGGAATCGCGCGGCGACTGAGGACGCCCCTCCCTCAAGTCCGAAGCGAACGGGCGGACACGGACGGACCTCCCCGGGGGCCATACCCAACGTCATGGCATTGACCGTGTCCCTCCCCAAGGGATGCGCTTCTCCCCATGGAGTCCGCCATGCGTCTGCTGTCCCGTGTTCTTCCCGTGCTCGTGGGCCTTGGGCTCGCGTCCTGCGCGGGCGTCGATGTCAACACCAACTACGACCCCGCCGCCGTCCAGCGCATCAACCAGTTCCACACCTATGCGTGGCTGACGCATCCCCAGCAGACGAAGGACTCGCGCATCAACAACGACATCACCAACAGCCAGGTGACCGGGGCGGTGGACCAGGACCTCCAGGCCCGCGGCTACCAGAAGGTGGACGCGAGCGCGAACCCGGACTTCCTCATCGGCTGGCAGGGTGCGATCGACAAGCGGTTGTCCGCGGATACGGTGGACAACTACTGGGGCTACCCGTGGGATCCGTTCTGGGGTTCGTACTACGGGCCCTCGCAGACGTACGTGCGCGAGTACGACGTGGGCACGCTCATCCTCGACGTGGTGGACGCGAAGGAGAAGAAGCTCGTCTGGCGCGGCACGGCCCAGTCGAACATCGGCGACAGCCCGAGCGCCCAGACCAACAGCGGCAAGATTGAGAAAGGCGTGGAGAAGATGCTGAAGGACTTCCCGCCCGAGCCGAAGGAGAAGAAGTAGGCGCTCTTTCAGCGAGCGCGCCGCCACGCCCGCGTGAGCAGCAGGCCTCCCAGGAGGCCACCCACGCCCAGCAGCACCGCCAGCAGCGTGAGCCAGAGGAACACGCGGTCCACCAGCGGGCCCAGCCGGTCGAACGCGTGGTCCACCCAGCCGCGCGCCAGTCCGTCCAACTGCTGGAACGTGGCCACGCGTTCGGCGTGCAGGGCGGCCTCCACCGCCTGCCGCTCCCGGTCCACGTCCGCGAGCACCGCCCGCCGCTCGCCGGTGATGAACTCCTGGAGGCCCAGGCGTTCGGCGTGCACCGCGTCCAGCACCGCGCGGCGCTCGCGTTCGATGAGCGCGGGCGAGTTCGCGGCCAGCGCGCCCACGCGGTCCAGCAGGTCCACCGTGCGCCCCAGCTCCGCCAGCGCGGCCTGGACGGTGGGCGCATGCAGGGCATCCGTCGCGACCAGCTCCGCCTGCCAGCGCGCCTGCCGGGGCAGGCTGGTCGCGTAGAGGTCCACGCGCGCGGTGAGGTCGCGCGTGTCCTCGACGAGGCCGGCGGCCGTGGACCGCAGGCCTCCGCCCGTCACTTCCGTGAGGGAGGCCAGCAGGGCCGTGGTGGATTCGCGCGTGACGAGCGGCCCGGTCAGCGGGTGCGCCGCGGCCCAGGCGTGCACCTTGTCGCGGGTCTGGGTCACGTCCTCGCGACCGGTGACCTCGCGCCACTCGGCCTCCACTTCGGACTCCAGCGCCACCAGCGCTTCATGGGCGTGCGCCAGCAGCTCCGGCGATGCGTCCACGGCGGTCTGCGGCAGCG
Source organism: Corallococcus sp. CA041A (assembly GCF_003612075.1). Lineage (NCBI taxonomy): Bacteria > Pseudomonadati > Myxococcota > Myxococcia > Myxococcales > Myxococcaceae > Corallococcus > Corallococcus sp. CA041A. The sequence goes on along the minus strand of NZ_RAWF01000202.1, from coordinate 6,423 downwards.
AGTCCTCGATCTGGGCCAGCAGTGTCCAGGTGTCGATGAGGGCAGCCACTGGATCCGGCTGGAAGAGCGCGCTCTGCACGGCGGGCACCGCGTTGGCCTTGAAGCGCAGCATGGCCGAAGCCACGTGCGGCGAACCGGAGCGCGCGGCCAGGTCGTCCGCCAGGGCCTCGATGAGTCCGGAGAAGCGCCGGGCCAGGTCCCGCACCCGCGTGCGCATCACCGCCACGGACAGGTCGGACCGCCCCACGCGCGTGGTCAGCGCCGAGCGCTGCGGCGCCAGCGACGCGCATCCACCACACAGCGCCGCGAGCAGCACCACGGTCACGACGCGTACGGGGAAGAGAGCCGGAGCCATGGTCCGGCACCCAAGCTGCGCACGCCCTGCCCCGCCGCCGAGCAGTCCCCCGGGGCGGAGCCAACGTCGGACGTCAGACGCCCGTCACTTCTCCGCGAGCGCCTTGTCGATGGCGGCCTTCAGCTCCGGGCTGTCCGGCGTGACGCTGCTGGGGAAGGCGGCCTTCACCTGGCCGTCCTTGCCCACCACGTACTTGTGGAAGTTCCACTTGGGCTCGCCGTGGTCCTTGGCGAGGAACGCGTAGACGGGGGACTGGCCCTCGCCCTTGGTCTTGACCTTCTCGAACATGGGGAAGGAGACCTTGAAGCGCAGCTCGCAGAACTTCGCGATCTGCTCGGAGGTGCCCGGCTCCTGGCCGCCGAAGTCGTTGGACGGGAAGCCCAGGACGACCACGCCCTTGTCCTTGTAGCTGTCGGAGAGCGCCTGGAGGCCCTTGTACTGCGGCGTGTAGCCGCACTCGGACGCGGTGTTCACGACGAGGGCGACCTTGCCCTGGAAGTCCGACAGCTTCTCGGGCTTGCCGTCGAGCCGGTTGGCGGAGAGCTGGTGGAAGGACATGGTTTTCTTCTCGGTCTTGTCCGCGGCGGAGGCCACCGTGGAGAGGGAGAGCACCGTCGCGACGGTGAACAGCAGGGAAGTTCTCATGGCGGGCGCAGGATGCCGGAAGGAGCGCATGGATTCACCGTCCCCGTGAGGCGACGCGCGCCTTGGGTTCTTCAGTGGAAAAAACCGACTTGAGCACACGCCCCGTGGGCGTCTTGAGCTTCGCCACCTCGCGAGGCGTGCCTTCGCCCACGATGCGGCCTCCGCCCTCGCCGCCCTCCGGCCCCAGCTCCACCACGTGGTCCCCCGCGGCGATGACCGACGGGTGGTGCTCGATGACGACCAGCGTGTCGCCCCGGTCCACCAGCCGGCCCATGAAGGTGATGAGCTTCTCCACGTCGCCCAGGTGCAGGCCGGTGGTGGGCTCATCCAGCACGTACAGCGTGGGTTCGTGGCGGGAGGTGGCCGTCAGCTCCGCGGCCAGCTTGAGCCGCTGGGCCTCACCGCCGGACAGCGTGTTGGAGCCCTGCCCCAGTTGCAGGTAGCCCACGCCCAGGTCGGCCAGGCACTCCAGCGGCGCGGCGACCTTGGGCAGCGCGCGGAAGACGTCCTTGGCCTCGTCCGCGGACAGGCGCAGCACGTCGCCCACGGTGAGGCCGTGGTAGCGCACCTCCAGCGTGGCGGCGTCGAAACGCGCCCCGTTGCAGGCCTCGCAAGGCGTGACGACGTCCGGCAGGAAGGACATCTCGTGGGAGATGGCGCCCTGCCCTTCGCACACCTTGCAGCGGCCACCCGCCGCCGTGTTGAAGGAGAAGCGCGCGGGCCCGAAGCCGCGAATCTTCGCTTCCGGCGTGGCCGCGAACACGCGGCGCAATTCGTCCCAGATGCCCAGGAACGTCGCCGGCACCGAGCGCGGCGTGCGCCCGATGGGCGACTGGTCCACCGACAGCACCCGCTTGATGGACTCCGTGCCCTTGAGCGCGTCGAACGCGCCGGCCTTCGCCGTGACGAGCCCCAGCTTGTCGCGCAGCGCCGGGAACAGCACCTGCCGGATGAGCGTGCTCTTGCCGGAGCCCGACACGCCGGAGACGACGTTGAGCCGCCCCACCGGCAGCCTGAGGTCCACGCGCTGGAGGTTGTTCGCGCGGGCGCCCTTCAGCTCCACCCAGGCCTTCGGCTCGCCCCGGCCGGACGGAGGCCGCACCTGCGCGGCCCGGAGCGCCTGCGCGGTGGGCGAGTCCGACTCCAACACCACGTCCGGCGTGCCCTCCGCCAGGATGTGGCCACCGCCCCGGCCGCCCGTGGGTCCCAGGTCCAGCAGGTGGTCCGCGGCGCGGATGGTGTCCGAGTCATGCTCCACCACCAGCACCGTGGAGCCTGTCTCCACCAGCGCGCGCAGGTTGTCGAGCAGCCGGTGCGTGTCGCGCGGGTGCAGGCCGATGGTGGGCTCGTCCAGCACGTACATCGCGCCGGTGAGGCCCGCGCCCAGCTGCGCGGACAGCCGCAGCCGCTGCATCTCACCGCCGGACAGCGTGGCGGCGTTGCGGTCCAGGGACAGGTAGCCCAGGCCCACGCGCTCCAGGAACTCCAGGCGCCGCAGCATCTCCTGCCGCGCCGTCTCGCCCAAGAGCGCCCGGTCGCCCTTGAGCTTCCAGGTGCGCACGCGCGCGAGGGTGGCCGTCACCGACGCCTGCACCACCTCGTGGTAGCGCGCGCCCTCCAGCCGCACCGCGCGCGGCACCGGGGACAGGCGGGTGCCATCGCACGTGCGGCACGGGGCCGTCTCGCCCTCGGCCATCGCGGAGGGGCCGCCCTGCACGCCGGTGCCCTCGCACGACTCGCAGCGGCCCTGCTTCGTGTTGAAGGAGAACCAGCGCGGATCCAACTCCGGCACGGCGGTGCCGCATTTCGGGCAGGTGCGCTCGCTGGACAAAAGCGTCTCCGCCTTGCCCGTGCGCAGCTTCACCGCGCCCTTGCCCCAGTTGAGCGAGGACTCGAACAGCTCGCGCGGCAGCTTCGCGAGCTTGCCCTCGTACATCACGAGGTCGATGTCGTGCTCCTTCGTCTTCGCCAGGCGCGGCGGGTTGTCCGTGGACGCCAGCTCCCCGTCGACGATGGCCTGGGTGATGCCCCCGCGCGCCGCCGCGGTGAAGACGTCCAGGTACGTGCCCTTGCGCGAGCGCACCGCGGGCGCCAGCACCTGCCCGTCGCCCTTCGTCGCCAGCACCTGCGCGTAGAGCGCGGCCGGCGTGGTGGCGCCGATGGGCGTGTCGTCATGCGGGCAGTGCGGCTCGCCAATCTTCGCGTACATGAGCCGCAGGTAGTGGGCCACCTCCGTGACGGTGGCCACGGTGCTGGTGGACCCCGCGCGCGACGTGCGCTGCTCCAGCGCCACGGTGGGCGGGATGCTGCTGATGCGCTCCACGTCCGGACGCGGCAGCGTGGGCAGGAACTGCCGCGCGTACGGCGTCAGCGTCTCCAGGAAGCGGCGCTGGCCCTCCGCGAAGACGACGTCGAACACCAGCGAGCTCTTGCCAGAGCCGCTGGGCCCCGTCACCACCGTCATCTTCCCCAGGGGAATCCGGCAGGACACGTCCTTGAGGTTGTGCTCGCGCGCGTGCTCCACCTCGATGGCGGGCGGCGCTTCCTTCCCCGGGCGGCGCAGCTTCACCGCCTTCGCCAGCGGCTTGCCCTCGCCCCGGAGCGCGGCGGCGGTGGCGCTGCCCTGCGCCTTCGCCACATCCAACGGCGTGCCCTCCGCCACCAGCCGGCCACCGTCGCGGCCGCCCTTGGGCCCCAGGTCGATGATCCAATCCGAGCCCTTCATCACCGACACGTCGTGGTCCACCACGAGCACGCTGGCACCCCGGTCCACCAGCGCGTGCAGCGACGCCATCACGTGGCGCACGTCCTCCGCGTGGAGGCCCGCGCTCGGCTCGTCGATGAGGAACAGCGTGCCCTTCGCGTCGCTCGCCAGCGCGCGCGCCAGCTTCAGCCGCTGCGCTTCTCCGCCGGACAGCGTGGACAGGGGCTGGCCCAGGGGCAGGTAGCCCAGGCCCAGCCGCTGCGCCGGCCCCAGGGTGCGCTTTAGCGCGGAGTCGTCGCCGAAGTGCTGGAGCACCTCGTCCACCGTCATCTCCAGCACCTGCGCCACGCTGAAGCCCTGGTGCCGGACGGCGAGCACCTCCTCCTTGAAGCGCCGGCCCCGGCACACCGCGCACAACAGGGCCACGTCCGCGAGGAACTGCATCTCCACCGTCTCGTAGCCTTCACCGGAGCAGGCCTCGCAGCGGCCCTTGTCCACGTTGAAGGAGAAGTGCGCGGAGGTCAGGCCCCGCACCTCCGCGTCGGGCTCCGAGGCGAAGCGCTCGCGCAGCCGGTCCCACGCCTTGGTGTACGTGGCCGCGTTGCCGCGCGACGTGCGCCCCAGCGGGGACTGGTCCACGAAGGTGATGGCCTCCACCTGCGCCCCGCCCTCCACCGCCGCCACGTCGCCGGGGGCCTCCACGTCCTTCACGCCCAGCCCGCGCGCCAGGTGCCGGTAGAGCACCTCGTCCATCAGCGTGCTCTTGCCGGAGCCGCTGGGGCCGGTGATGGCGCACAGCACGCCCAGCGGCACGCGCACGGACACGTCCTTCAGGTTGTGTTCGCGCGCCTCGCGGATGACCAGCTCGCCCGTGCGGGTGCGCGGCGTGCGCGGCACCTCCGTGCCCCCGGACAGCATGCGGCCGGTGGGCAGGTCCTGCCGCTTCGCCAGCGCCTCCGGGGTGCCGTCGAAGCACAGCTTGCCGCCATTGCGTCCCGCGCCCGGGCCCAGCTCCAGCACCCGGTGCGCGGAGCGGATGATCAGTGGATCATGCTCGATGACCAGCGCGATGTTGCCCCGGTCCGCCAGCTCCGCGATGGCCTCCGTGAGCGGCGGCACGTCCCCCGGGTGCAGGCCCACGGTGGGCTCGTCCAGCACGAAGAGCGCGCCCGTCAGCGACGTGCCCAGCGCCGCGGTCAGCGACACGCGCTGCGCCTCGCCACCCGACAGCGTGCGCGCGGGCCGGTCCAGCGTGAGGTAGCCCAGGCCCACGCGCTGGAGATAGCGCAGGCGCGCGGACAGCTCCCGCCGAGCCAGGTCGCCCTGCCCCGTCAGCGTCTTCAGGCCATCCAGCCGGGCCAGCGCGTCCGTCAGCTCCAGCCCGTGCCAGGCCGGCAGATCAATGCCGCCCACGCGCCACGCGCGGGCCTGCTCGTTGAGGCGCGCGCCGTGACAGCTCTCGCAGAGCGAGTACGCGCGATACCGGGCCAGCAACACGCGCACGTGCATCTTGTACGTGCGGCCCTCCATCCACCGGAACCACGCGCGCACGCCCGGGTAGACACGGCCGCCGTCGTAGTCGCCCTCGCCCTGGAGCACCGCCTCGCGCTGGGCGGCGGTGAGCTTCTCCCACGGCTTGTCGAAGGGGATGCTCTTCTGCCGGCAGAAGCGCTGGAGCATCTCCCGCTCCCAGGTGGTGGACTGGCCGGACCACGGGCGGATGGCGCCCTCCGCCAGGCTCAACGCCGGGTTGGGGATCACCTTCCCCCAGTCGATGCCGATGGTGCGCCCGAAGCCGCGGCACGGCGCGCACGCGCCCACCGGGCTCTGGTAGCTGAAGAGGCCCGGCCGGGCGAGTTCGAACTCCCGCGCGCACTTGGGACACACCAGCCCCCGGCGCAGCTTCTTGGGCGCGGTCTCCGGAATGAAGAGCAGCGCCTCGCCGTCCGCGCGCGCCCACGCGTCCTCCAGCGCCTGGGTGACTCGGGACAGGTTCGCGTCCGTCAGCTTCACCCGGTCCACCACCACCTGCGCCACGCCCGCGGGGTCGGTGGCCTCGCCCGGCTTGAGCGTCTCCAGCTCCTTCACTTCCCCCTGCACCATCAGCCGGTGGTAGCCGTCCTTCAGCAGGCGGGCCCGCGCGTCGATGAACGCGGACGTGTCCGGGATGCGCACCGGGTACGTGAAGACGCCCTGCGCGTCCGGGTGCTCACGAAGCGCCGCCCGGGCGGCCACGCGCGCGTCGGTGCGCACCGCCTCCAGGCCACAGTCCGGACACACCGGCATCGCCTCGCGGGTGAAGAGCGCGGACAGGTATGGCTCCACGTCCGCCAGCGTGGCCACCGTGGAGCGCGAGCTCTTCACCGGCGCGCGCCGGTCCACCGCGACGCCCGCGGCCACCGGCTCCAGCGCGTCCATGGGCGGCCGCTCCAGCCGCTCGAGGAACTGCCGGGCGTACGGGCTGAAGCTCTCCACGAACCGGCGCTGACCCTCCGCGTAGAGCGTGTCCAGCGCGAGGCTCGATTTGCCGCCTCCGGACACGCCGGTGACGCAGACGAACTCTCCTTCGGAGAGATCGACGGACAAATCCTTGAGGTTGTGGGTGCGGGCGCCGACGAGGTGGGTCTTGTGCATGCCGGCCGGAGGTTTAACGACCGGACACTCGCGCGCCAATCACAACATGAAGGCCAACATCGCCCCGCCCGGGTGGGTTGGGTGG
>NZ_RAWF01000201.1:0-18108 GCF_003612075.1 Corallococcus sp. CA041A | reverse complement strand
GGCAGGTCCAGGCCGCTGCCGAACGTCGCGCGGGTGACGCCCGCCGCCAGGCCGAAGGCCACCATCACGAACAGGTCCCCGATGATGACCAGCGCCATCAGGAACTCCGTGAAGGAGCCGCGCGCGGAAGTCTCCTGCACGATGGCGATGGTCACCGTGGGGGAGAACGACACCACCACCGTGGACATAAGCGCGCTCACCGCCAGCGCCTGCGGCACGGTCATGGGGGTCAGGAACGGCAGCACGGGCTTGAGCGCGAACGTCGCCGCGAAGCACACCGCGAACGTCAGCCCGCACACCGTCGCGCAGAGCAGCGCCACGCGCGCGCCCACCCGGCGGATGAGCCCCAGGTGCAGCTCCGTGCCCGCGACGAGCGCGATGAGGCTCACCGCCAGGCCCTTCACCAGCTCCAGGCCCTTCACGCCCGCGTTGGGGATGAAGCCCAGCGCGTACGGCCCTACCGCCACACCCACCAGCAGGTAGCCGGTGAGGCGCGGCAGGCCCATGCCCTTGGCCACCTTGCCCGCGAACAGGCCGCACAACAGCAGCGCGCCCGCCGCCAGCAGCACCGGCGTGCCCGCGTCCGCGCGCACCACCTGCGCCTGGGTGATGGCCGCCAGCAGCCCCATGAGCAGCAGCAACCGGAAGATGGACCCCTTCACGCCACCACCCCCGCGTCACCCTCGGGAGGTGTGTTGCGCGAAGTCGTGGCCCTGGGCTCCGCTGCCAGCACGTGCCGGAAGGCTCCGTGCGCGAGCATCTCGTTGACGACCGCGCCCACCGCCACCACGTCCAGCACGCGCTGAGACAGCGAGCCCGGCACCAGCATCACGTATTCGGCCACCAGGCACAGCGCCAGGCCGCCCTGGGAGATGAGCGCGTAGCCGAAGCGCGGCGGCAGGTCCAACACGCCCGCCGTGAGCCGCTGCGCGAAGCGTCCCCCCAGCACCTTGCCCAGGAAGCGCAGCCCCACGAACGCGGGCAACAGCGCCCAGGCGGACATGTCACGCGCGTGGATGTGGCTGCCCACCAGGAACACCAGCACCAGGTACGTGGGCCGCTCCACGCGCGAGAGCGCCCGCGCCACCCGCTCCGCCGTGCGCCCGCCCATCAACGCCAGCGTCGCGCCGCACGCCACGCCCGCCAGCAGCGACGACAGCCGCAGGTACGCCGCCGCGCCGCCCACCAGCGCCACCATGCCCAGCGTCACCGTGGTCTGCTCCGCCAGGTCCTTCAGCGAATACGTGAGGAACGCCAGCAGCGCGCCGCACGCCACGCCCAGCAGCAGCGTCAGGCTCAGCAGGCCCAGCCCTTCCACCGCGTTGCCGGTGACGCCCAGCACCAGGCCCAGCGCGAGCACGCCCAGGCCCACCGCGTCGTCCATCATCGTGAGCAGCGCCACGCCCAGACCGCGCGCGCGCTCCATCCGCCCGTTGCGGTAGCCCAGCACCGCGAAGTGGCCGGAGGACAGGCTCGCCGCCGCGCCCAGGAGCGCCGCCGCGCCCACCGCCATCAGGGGCCTGAGGCCCATGGACAACAGCAGCGGCACGGACAGCGGCAGCGCGACGAAGAGGAACGCCGTGCCCGCGTGCGCGACCGCCGCCGCGTACACGGGCCGAGGCAACAGCCGCAACAGGCGAGGCTCCAGGTTGAGCCCCAGAAGCACGCCCCCCGTCCCCAGCCCCAGCGCCACCAGCGGGCGCAGGGACTCCAGGTTGCCCACGGTGAGCACGCCCAGGAGGGACGGGCCCAGGAGGGCCCCGAAGATGAGGAACATCAGGCCGCTGGCCGCCAGCTGTGCCAGCGCCGGGAAGCGGCCCGGAGCCAGGAGCGACCGGCTGGACGCGAGCAGCGACAACGCCGCGACGATGAGAAAGACGAGCAGCGCTTGCACGCAACGTGCTTACACCCGTGCGCCCCCGCGCGTCATCCACGCCGATGCGTGGGCGCCGCCAGGACAGGAAGGGCCACCAGGCGACCCATGGGTGGGTCGTCCGCGTCCATCTCCAACTGCACGCGCTGGAGCATGCGATCCAACTCCTCCTGCGGGAGCGCGGGCAGCACGCTCACCAGGACGATGCGGTCCTCATCCGCGCCCAGCGCGAGGCTGCGCAGCCCGGCGAACACCGGGACCTCCGCGGACAAAGCCGCGGCGGCGCTGCGCGCTCGGATGACCATCGGTTCCGGGATGCCAAACTCCCGGAGCCGGCGGATCGCCCGCTCAGTCGTCTCCACCTGTTCGAGGAACGTGATGACCAGGTACACGCGGCCGTCATACCGGAAGACCGCGCTTCCTGTCCCCCGTTACTCGTTGCCACCCGGCTGCGCGGGCTCTTCCGGCGGCTTCACCGGAGCGGAGGTGCCCTCGGCCGCGGGGGCATTCCCGCCGGCGGCCTGGCTCTCCATGGCGGCGCGGGCGGCGCGCTTGCCCTCTTCAATCAGCTTCTTGACCTTCTGCCCGCCCTTGCGGCCGATCTCCTCATAGAAGTTCGGCCCGCGGGTGGCCTTGACGCGGTCGCCACCCTTCTTGCCGATCTCCTCGTAGAACTTCGCGCCGCGCTCGGCCTTCACGGTCTCGCCGCCCTTGCGGCCGATCTCCTCGTAGAAGGAGCGTCCGCGCTCGGCCTTCACCGTCGCTCCACCCTTGCGGCCGATGGTCTCGTAGAACTCGCGACCGCGCTCGTTGCGGACAGTCTCGCCGCCCTTACGCCCGGCCTCAGCCACCGTCATGCTGCCCTTGTTGTCCTTGTCCGACATGTCCGTGTCTCCTCTCGTGACTGACCAACCCCGTCCGCGCCTTGGTGTCCCTTGCCTGAAACCTTGGGACGGAAGCGCCCCGATGCAAGCAAGCTCCGTACACCGCCAGCCGTTCTCTCCTGACATTGCATGCATAATCCCCAAGGATTTCGCGCGCTTGTCAGGCCTGCTGGGCATCCGGTCGGGACGGGTGATTGCCCGGCAGGACGCTCTCGTTGTTCACAACAATTCAGTCCACGTTGCCGATTCCCTGCTCGGATCCCACCTTGTGCGCAACGCCTGACACATGTGTCCGCGGGCGGTGGGGGAGGTTCTTTTGGCGAGTGTCAGGAACGGACTGAAGACCTGGTTGCGAATCCTCGCGCCCATGGTCGTCTCCATTGGCGGTCTGGTGATGCTCCGGCTGTTGGGGCCGGACTTCATCGATCAGCGCACCATCCGGGAGCTGCTGCTTCCCCTGGGCGACTACGCCCCCCTGGCGTACGTGGCCTTCCTGGCCGTGCGGCCCCTGACGCTCTTGCCAGGTCAGGTCCTCACCGCGGTGGGCGGCATGATGTTCGGGACTCTCGCCGCCACCCTCTATTCACTAACGGGCAGCTTCCTGTCCGCCACCCTGCTCTACTTCGTTGCTCGCAAGCTGGGCACGCGGCCCATGCAGCGGCTGTGCGGCAGCAAGTACCCGGCTATCGCCAAGGCGGCGCGGCGGCACGACTTCCAGTTCACGTTCCTGGCGTGCCTCAATCCGTTGTGCCCCACGGACATCATGCTGATCGCCGGCGCGGCGAGCGGCGCGCGCTTCTGGCCGTCCGTGCTGGGTGTCGTGCTGGGCACCATCCCGGGCACCTTCCTCACCGCGCAGTTCGGCAGCGGCCTCGCGCAGGGCCGCACGGTGATGACCGCCGTATCCGCTGTGGGCATGGTGGTGTCGCTGGTGCTGGGCGTCATCTTCGGCCGCCGGTTCTACAAGGAGGTCAACGAGGCGTCGGTGGAAGTTCCCACGCCCGAAGCGGAAGCCCCCCGCGGCCTGCCCGCCGCGAAGGAAGCGCTCACCACGCCGTGACGGCGCGCAGCTCCTCCACCAGGTGCTGGAGGAGCGCGCGGACGCGGGGCACGGACTGGCGCCCTGGCAGGCACAGCGCGTGGACCGGAGGCCCTTCCGCGGCGTACTCCGCCAGGACCTCTACCAGCGCGCCCTCGCGCAGCCGTGCATCGATCATGAAGTCCAGCACCTGGCAGAGCCCGGCACCCGCGGCGGCCAGGTCCAGCAGCGCCGGGCCGTGATCCACGTCGATGGCCGCGCGCGTGCGCACCACTCCGGCCTTGTCTCCTCCGGGTGATTCACGGAAGTGCCACTCGCGGGTGATGCCGCGCGGATCCACGAACTTCAGGCACGCGTGGCGCTCCAGCAGTGACGGGTGCTCCGGTGTCCCGTGCCGCGCCAGATAGGACGGCGACGCCAGGGTCATCCATCGCGTGGAGAACAGCCGCCGCGCCACCAGGCTGGAGTCCTCCATCCCGCCCACGCGAATGGCCACGTCGACCTGCTCCTCCACCAGTTTGCTGAGCCGGTCGCTCATGCGCACGTGCAGCGTGAGCTGCGCGTGGCGGGCCTGGAGCCGCGCCAGCCGGGGCAGCAGCACGGGGCCCAGGATGAACGGCAGTGACACCGTGACTGGCCCTTTGGGCGCGCGGTGCGCCTGGGCCACCGTCTCGCGGGCGGCGCGGATCTGCGCCACGGCCTCGCGCGCCCGCTCCAGGAAGGCGACGCCTTCGGACGTGAGGGCCACCTGCCGGCTGGTGCGCTCCAGGAGCCTGGCGCCCAGCTCCTCCTCCAGCTTCCGCACCGCCTTGCTCACCGCCGCGACGGTGACGCCCAGCCGCTCCGCCGCCTTCCGGAAGCTCCGCTCCTCCGCCACGTGGAGGAAGGGCAACACGCCCGTGAACAGGTCCATGGGTCGCATTGTCAACCCAGGGTTGATGATGGTTCAACCCGGACGTGCTCACGGTCGTCCGGGTTGACGATTAGGGTTCACCCCACACGAAAGGGAGTCCTCATGAAGATCGCGATCCTGGGTACGGGCATGGTGGGCGAGACGCTGGGCAGCAAGCTGGTGGCGCTGGGCCACGAGGTGCGCATGGGCTCGCGCACGCCGGACAACGCGAAGGCCGCCGCGTGGGTGAGGAAGTCCGGGGGCAAGGCTTCGCAGGGAACGTTCCGGGACGCCGCCGCGTTCGCGGAGCTGATCTTCAACTGCACGCTGGGCAATGCCTCGCTGGACGTCCTGAAGTCCGCGGGTGAGGAGGCCCTGCGCGGCAAGGTGCTGGTGGACGTGTCCAACCCGCTCGACTTCACCAAGGGCATGTCGCCGGTGCTCTCCACGCCTCCGGATGACTCACTGGGCGAGCAGATCCAGCGCGCCTTCCCGTCGTTGAAGGTGGTGAAGACGCTCAACACGATGAACTGCGAGGTGATGGTGGATCCGTCACGGGTGCCGGGAGATCACGACGTCTTCGTGTCCGGCAACGACGTGGACGCCAAGGCCCGCGTGAAGCAGCTCCTCACGGAGGGCTTCGGCTGGAAGCACGTCATCGACCTGGGCGACATCACCACCGCCCGCGGCACCGAGGCCTTCCTTCCGCTGTGGCTGCGCCTGTGGGGCACGTTGCGCACCGGCGACTTCAACATCCACGTCGTGAAGCGCTGAAACCATGACGCGGGGGGACGCAACTTCTTCGGCCAGATGCGGATAACCTACCCAAACCCACTTCCCCCGGTGGTTGGAGGTTCTCATGAGCACGATCGACCGCACCCGTTCCCTCGCCGTGCCGTCCTCCACTTCGAAGACGGCCGCGGAGCCGCTCGCGAAGAAGCCGGTGGCGCATCAGCCCGCGTTCCAGAAGTCCTCCTTCGAGCAGTCGCCGTCGCGCGCCTCCACTGCGAACCTGGCGGGCGCCGCGCCGGCGCAGAAGAACGGGCTGCTGGGCGGACTCATCGACGCGGCGGTGGGCGGCATCAAGGACATCCCCCGCTTCCTGCAGATGGGCGCGGACGTCTTCAACGCCACCACGGTGAAGGAGATCACCAGCCTCTTTGGCGGCGCGAAGCCGGACCGCGCGCAGGACGGCATGTTCGTGGGCGCGGGCGGCAAGGTGCTCCCGTCGACGACGAAGCTGGGCGACGTGCCGGGCATCACGCCGAAGAACAACCCGAACCCGGACAAGACGATCCTCTACGTCAACGGCATCATGACGCCGACGGCGGGTCAGGTGAACGAGATGCAGGCGCTGGCGGACAGCTCCGGCGCGAAGGTGGTGGGCATCCACAACGCGACCGAAGGCCTGGTGAAGGACCTGGGCCAGTGCGTGACGGACAAGCTGGACAAGGGCAAGAACCCCGCCGTGGACACGCTGGCGGACACGCTCTACTCGGAGCTGAAGGCCGGCCGCGACGTGCACCTGGTGGGATACAGCCAGGGCGGCCTCATCACCGCGCGAGCGCTGAACGACGTGGCGAAGCGGCTGCGCGTGGAAGACGGGCTGTCCCCCGCGCAGGTGGAGGCGAAGATGAGCCACCTGCAGGTGGAGACCTTCGGCGCCGCGTCCACGAAGTACCCGGACGGCCCGCAGTACGTGCACTACGTCAACAACGCGGACCCCGTGCCCACGCTCACCGGCCTGGGCGGCGATGTGGATCCGCTGGCCTTCCTGAAGGACGCGGGCAAGGGCGCGGTGGTGCACCGCTTCACCGACGGCAACCTGAACCCCATCAGCAACCACATGCTGGACACGCTGTACCTGAAGCACCGCGTGGACTTCGACCAGGCCCGGCAGAACCAGTTCTAGTTCCAGGGCCCCAGGCGCCGGGCCGCGGCTAGGATGCCGCGCCCATGAAGCCCTTCCCTGTCGCAACCGCCCTCACCATCGCCGGCTCTGATAGCGGCGGTGGCGCGGGCATCCAGGCCGACCTCCGCACCTTCTCCTTCCACCGAGTGCACGGCACCAGCGCCGTGACGGCCATCACCGCGCAGAACACGCGAGGCGTCACGCGCGTGGACCTGCTCCCGCCCGAGTCCGTCACCGCGCAGGTGGACGCCGTCGCATCGGACATGCGCGTGGACGCGGTCAAGGTGGGCATGCTGGCCCAGCGCCCGCTCATCGAAGCCGTGGCGGATCAGCTGGCCCGCGTGTCGCTGGGCCCCATCGTGGTGGATCCAGTGATGGTGTCCCGAGCGGGCTCGCAGCTCATCGACAATGAGGCGGTGGAGGCGTTGCGCGCGCGCATGCTACCCCTGGCGGCCATCCTCACGCCCAACCGACATGAAGCGAAGCTGCTCGCGGGCATGGACATCCAGACGCTGGAGGACATGCGCGAGGCGGCCCGACGCATCCACGCCCTGGGCTCCCGCGTGGTGCTGGTGAAGGGCGGCGGCATGCCGGGCGCGCTGCGCGGCACGGACGTGTGGTTCGACGGGACGCGCATGGAGACGCTGTCCGTGGCGCCCGTGGACACGCCGAACACGCACGGCACTGGCTGCACGCTGTCCGCCGCGATCGCCGCGAGGCTCGCGCTGGGGACTCCGCCGCTGGAGGCCGTGCGGCTCGCGAAGGAGTACGTCACCTCCGCCCTGCGCTACCCGCTCGCCGTGGGCCATGGGAACGGCCCGATCGGGCACTTCTTCCCGCTGACTCACGACTAAAACATAGACATGAAATGCAATTGATTGCAATCAATTGCAGATATTCAGCAAATGAAACATGTATTTAACTGATGCATGTTTCACTGGGTGGGTCGAGACTCACTGAAGTTGTGTTCATGTGGGCATGGCAGTCCTGATCGGGCAGGTGGGTGTAGGCGCTGGCGATGATTGTCCGCCGACAAACGGCGCACTTCACCCACCTGATCACTGTTTCATGTAGGCACGGCCGATCAGAACCCCAGGACTGCTCAGCCGTTCAGATCTGGGTGCACTGGAAATGGCTAAAAGTCTGTTCAGTGCCCGTTCAGGCGCACGAATGGGTCCGAGAAAAACCACGGAAAGACCGTTCAGTGCTTCGTCGCGTCGGAATCGAGCCCGTCGATGCCCGGCATCCGCTGCGCGAGCAACCCGAGCAGCTCCTGGGTGGACAGGCGGGCGGCGGCGTCCTTGCCCTCCAGCACACCGGCCACCAGGGCCCGCTTCTGTTCATGGAGCGAGAGCATCTGCTCCTCGATCGTCCCACGCGACACCAGCCGGTAGACCGTGACGGGTCGCTGCTGGCCGATGCGGTGGGCGCGATCGGAGGCCTGATCCTCCACGGCGGGGTTCCACCAGGGGTCCAGGTGGATGACGCTAGTGGCGGCCGTCAGGTTGAGACCGAAGCCGCCCGCCTTGAGTGAAATCAGGAACAGGGGGGCGTCGCCCTCCTGGAAGGCACGCACGCGGTCCGCCCGTGCGCTGGCGGGGGTGGAGCCGTCCAGGTACTCGTAGGCGATGCCCTGGGCATCCAGCACCTCGCGGACCAGCGCCAGGTGGGACGTGAACTGGCTGAACACCAGTGCACGGTGGCCCTCCTCGCGCAGCTCCTGGATGAGCTCCAGGAAGCGCTCCAGCTTGGAGGACTCCAGCTTGGACGCCTTGTCGTACAGGCGCGGGTGCGACGCGAGCAGCCGCAGCCGCGTCAGCGCCGCCAGCACCTCGATGCGCCGCTCCTGGTCCTTCATCTTCGCCTTGCGCGTCTCCAGGTCGGACAGGGCCGCCAGGCGCGCGTCCTCGTAGAGCGTCCACTCCGGCGGGGACAGGACGACGGGCACGTGCACGTCCGTGCGCGGCGGCAGCTGCGCCTCCACCTGGGCCTTGGCGCGGCGCAGCAGGAAGGGCTGGAGCACGCGGGCCAGCGCGGGCGCGGCAGTCGGATCCACCTGCTTCTCGATGGGCGCGGCGAAGCGGTTGCGGAACGCCTCCAGGCTGCCCAGCAGCCCCGGGAAGACGACCGCGAAGAGCGACCACAGCTCGCCCAGGTGGTTCTCCAGCGGCGTGCCGGACAGCGCGAACTTGAAGTCGCTCTGGAGCGCTCGCGCCGCGCGGAAGCGCTGCGTGGCCGCGTTCTTCAGCTGCTGGGCCTCGTCGAAGACGATGGTGGAGAAGCGCAGCGCGGCCAGCCGCTCGATGTCGCGCACGAGCAGGCCATAGCTGAGCACCAGTACGTCGCGAGGCCCCAGCCGCTCCAGCGTGCCGCCCCGGTCCTCCGCGTCGGAGAAGATCGTCACCCTCAGCGACGGGGCGAAGCGCTTCGCTTCATCCCGCCAGTTGAAGGCCACCGACGTGGGAGCCAGCACCAGCGCGGGCCCATGCTTCGCGCGATCCAGCAGCACGGCAAGGGCCTGCACCGTCTTGCCCAGGCCCATGTCGTCCGCGAGCACCCCACCCGCGTTCCACGACGCCAGCCGCGTGAGCCAGCGGAAGCCTTCGAGCTGGTAGTCACGCAGCTCCGTCTTGAGCGCCGCGGGCACCCGGGGCTTCAGCTCCTTCGCCGCGAAGATTCGCTCGACCAGCGTCTTCCAGGACGCATCCGCGTCGATGAGCGCGCCCGCGGTGCCCAGCCCCGCCAGGGCCTCCGCCGCGGACGGGCCCACCTCCAGCCCGTGCTTCGACAGGTACGTGTGATCCGCCAGCTTCTCCAGCTGCTCGCGCAGCGCCGCTTCGATCTCCACCCACGTGCGCGCGTCCACCTGGACGAAGCGTTCCTTGCGCCGGGCCGCGTCCAGGAGCCGCGCCAGCTCCACCCGCTCGCCCTCCACGGACAGGCTGCCCAGCACGCCGAACCACTCGCGCTTGCGCTCCAGGACGACCTTCAGGTCGCCCGCGCCCCGCTTGGGCACGAGCCGCATGGACGCGCCCACCCACTCCAGCTCCGGCCGGGGCTCCATCTCCGCGCACGCGGCCAGCACCGCCAGCCCGCCCTGCGCGCTGTGGAAGAGGAAGCAGAACGGCAGCTCCTGCGGCTCCGCCGTCTGCAAGGGCAACCGGGCCTGGAGCGCCGCGCCCGCCGTCAGCTCGCGCCCGAAGTCGCGCACCGCGTGGAAGGACCGCGTGTCGCGCCGCACGTGCACGTCGCGAGGTCCCTCACCGGGCAGATACGCCGGGCCATCCGGCAGCGCTCGCAGCCGCAGCTCCAGCCGCACCGCGCCCCCAGGCTGTCCTTCCAGCCGGAGCACCGGGAGCTGCTGCGGCGCGATGGATTCCCCCATCACGCTGCGGGGCATGGCCACGGGCAGGCGGACGGAGAGCTTCGACAGGTGCTCCAGCAGCGGCCCGTGACTCTCTGGAGGAAACGCGTTGCCGTGCCGCTGGAGCACCGTGGCCATGGCGCGCACCTCCGGGCTCACGTCCAGCACCGTGAGCACGTGCGCGCCTTCGTCCCAGAGGAACACCGCGTCCTCCGGCTTCGCCTTGCGCACGCGCTCCAGCAACGGCGCGGGCAGCACGGTGCCGTCCACGCCCGCGTTCACCAGCACGGTGCCGCCCCGGTCCTCGGCGACCAGGCCCACCTTCTCGCGCTCGATGCGCACGGGGATGTCCTGCGTGCCCTCCAGCGACAGGCGCGGATGATCAATCAACTCGAACAGCAGCGCGCGCGACGCGGGGGCCGTGCTGTCGGAGAGCAGCGCGGCGATGCGCGAATCCGAGGGGCTGAGCTGCGAGCCGTACTCCTGCAACAGCTTGCGCCGGCCGACCTTCGCCCCCGTCGTGCGCTGGCCCTTCTTCGTGCGCCGGTGCACGTAGGGCGCGACCTCCACGCCGTACCCTTCGATGACGTCCAGCCGCCAGGAGATCTCCACGCCTCCGCCGCCGCCCGGGCTCTCCTCCACCGCCCGCTCCAGCGCGCGCAGCGTCCGGGCCCACGCGGGCCGGACCAGCTCCTCCAGCGTCTCGCCGAAGTCCTCCGTCCAGCGCTGCCGCAGCCACAGGAGCGCCGTGTCCACCGCCGCCAGCTGGTGCACGCAGAACGTGGCGCCGCACGAACAGTCCACCGTCACGCCGGATGGACTGAACGTCAGCCGCGCGTCCGCGAGGATGAAGCCCGAGCCCGGCGGGGACACCGGCAGCTCGGAGATGCGCGTCTCCTTGAGGCGGAAGCCCGGCAGGTCCGGCTCCTCCACCAGCGCTTCCAGCGACAGCGCGCGCTCCGGACGCGGCGCGATGCTCGAAGGCACGCGAGCACGCCAGGCAAGCAACATCCCGTGGACCGTGTGCGTGCGCTTGTCGGCCGGGGGCGCGATCCGCTCCGCGACGGAAGCCCGGGCATCGAGGGTGGCCTGCCGCTCGTCCTCCACGTAGCGCCAGGCGAGCTTCGGCAGCAGGTCCCGCATGCGCGGCGTGGGCAGCATCTCCGCCGTCCAGCGGTCGAGCGTGTCCTGGGCCAGCACCTCCACCAGCCTGCGGCGGGAGATGACCGCGCGCACCTGCGGCAGGTATGCGGCCTCCACGCGAGGCGTGAGCAGGGCCAGGCTCAGGCGCGACAGGTGCTCCAGTCCCTCCGCGCGCAGCCACGCGCGCAGGTCCGCCTCCGTCTGGAACGGGGGCGCGTGGGGATCCTGCGCGGGCTTGGGGCTGGACGGGGGGGACTGCTCGGCCATGGGGACTGACGACAACGAACGCGTCAGTCTACCTTGGCCATGCGGCGGCGATCACCGAGGAACTCTTCCACTCCCAGCACGATGTTCTTCGCCACCTCGTCCTGGAAGCGCTCGGACGCCAGGCGCTTCTCGTCCTCCGCGTGCGACAGGAAGGACGTCTCCACCAGGATGGCGGGCATCTTCGCGCCCAGGAGCACGTAGAACAGCGCCTCCTTGTGGCCCAGGTCCTTGATGCCGTCGTACTGGCCGGACAGGCCCGTCACCAGGTTGTGCTGCACGGCGTTCGCCAGCCGCGACGACTCCTCCGTGTTCGCCTTGGTGGCCAGGTCCGCCAGGATGAACTGGAGGTCGCTGATGCCCTTCTCGGAGGAAGCGTTCTCGCGAGCGGCCAGGCGGATGGAGTAGCGGTCCGCGGACGTGTTGAGCGTGTACGTCTCGATGCCGCGCAGCTTGTGCGTCGCCGCCGAGTTGCAGTGCACCGAGATGAACAGGTCTCCGTGCGCCTCGTTGGCCAGCTTCGCGCGGTCCTCCAGGCGGATGAACGTGTCGTCGTCGCGGGTGAGCACGACCTCCAGGCCCTTCTCCCGCAGGCCGTCCGCGACCTTCTTGGAGATGGCCAGGGCCACCTCCTTCTCCTTCGTCCCCGCCTTGCCCACCGCGCCAGAGTCATGGCCGCCGTGGCCCGGGTCGATGACCACGCGGCGCACCTTCAGCCCCAGCTGCTCCGCCAGCGTCAGCTCCGCGTGGCGCGACTGCTTCGCCACGGCCTTGAGCCGCGCCTGCGCCACCTGCGCGTCCACCGGCGCCGTCACCGGGCGCGGAGCCTCCGGCTTCGTCTCCTGCTTCGACGCCACCACCACGGGGGCGGCCGGCTTCGGAGCGACCGGGGCGCTGTCCACCACCGGAGCCGGAGCCTTCGACGCCACGGCCGGAACCTCCACGCGGGCCTCCGGCTTCGACGTCCCGTGCGAGGACGCCATCGCCTCCGGAGCCTTCGCGTCCACGGCCCGGTCAGCGACGGTGGGCGCGTCCACGATGTTCGCCGAGGAGTCCTTCGTCGAGGTCTCGGAGCCCGAGGCCGGGACGTTCGGATCCAGGCGCGGCAGCACCGGCGACGGCTCGCGAGCGAGCTTGGAGATCGCATCCACCAGCGGCGAACTGGAGGGCGCGGCGGCGACGGCGGTGTCCGGCGTGGACTTCACCACCGGGGGCAGCGGCTTCACGGTGGGCTTCGGGGGCGGCGTCTTGCTGGGCGGGGGCAGCGAGGCCAGCAGCGACTTCAGCTCCTTGGCCTGGTCGCCCTTGGGGTTGGTGGCCAGCGATTCGTTGAGGACCTTCCGGGCCGCTTCCGGCTTGTCCAGGCGGTTGACGTGGATGCGCGCCAGCGCCAGCGCCGCGTCATCCGCGAGCCGGTGCTTCGGGTGCGCCTCCACCAGCTTGGAGTAGTCCGAGATGGCCGACTGCAGGTCCTCGTCCACGAAGGAGATGCGGCTCAGCTCCTGGAGCAGGTCGCCCGCGGTGAAGAGGGCATCGGGGGCGCGGTCGCTCTTGGGGAAGCGCGTGGCCACGGCCTCGAAGCGGTGCACCACGTTGAGCCAGTGGTGGCGCAGCTTGCGGCGGGACGCGTCGTCCTTCAGCGCGTAGTAGGCGCGGCGGGCCTGCTGGTACGCCTCCTCCGCTTCGTTGCGCTTGCCGGCTCCGACGGCGCTCGGGGCCGTGAGGAGCAGCACGGGCAGCACGAAGTGGGAGAAGCGAACGCGCATGGAAGCCTCCGGACGTTGCAGCTACAGGCGTGTGTCACACGGCCTCTGGGGGCCAGCAACTTTTCAACCCCACCTGTCCGTCCGTCAGCGCACCCAGCCCAGCGTCCGCGCCAGCTCCTCGTCGATGACGCGGCACCACCCCGGCTCGGAGGGAACCACGGCGGCCAGCACCTTGCCGCCATTGCGCACCGGGGCCCGCTGGGGGCGGCAGCGCGCCCGCACGGCGTGCTTCACGTCCTGGCGGAAGAAGTGCGCGGGGAACACGGCCTCGCCCTTCCCTTCCGGCAGGTAGCCATCGTCCGGAGTGAGCCACACCAGCGCGCCCAGGCGCAGGGGCACCACCTCCCGGCGCCACAGCCGCCGCACCTCCCACGCGAAGCCGCCCAGGGCCACCAGCGCCCCCAGGCCCAGGCCCCAAGGCAGCAGGCCCACCCGGGCCGCCTGGGCCCGAGCGTGGGTCGCCTCGCGAGGCCGCCCCGGCTGGGACGGATCCACCAGCAGCTGCACCCGGGCACCGTGGCCCAGGCCCGCGGCATGTTCCGCGGCCGTGCGCACGCCCGACACGGAGTGATCCTCGCCCGCGAACGTGTAGAGGACGTCCAGCGTGCCTTCCGCGTCCTCGTGCTGGCTCGGAGGGGGCGCATGACTCGCGCCCACCACCGCGTCCACCAGCTCCGCGCTGGAGGTGAAGCGCTGCTCCTCGATGAAGTAGCGGCCGGCGTAGCTGGCACCCAGGCCCAGCACGGTGATGATCACCAGGCCCAGCACCACCCCGCGCACCAACCGCGCCACGGCCCCAGGCACCTGGGCGAGTTTGACGCTGCGGGGGGCATGGGGGATGGCGAGCTGCATGGCGGGCGCGAAGCCTACTTCACGACCGGTGGTCGCGCTTCATTCGTGCCCGGTCCCAAGTCAGCCCCGATGCCGTTCCGCTTCCCGGAAGAATTGGGTGAGAGAGTAGTCCAGCAGCGCCTCGCAAGACTGCATGTACCGGCGGGCGCGAAGGAAGGGGAGCCAGACGCGCTTGCCGACACGCACTTGCGACTCCTCCAGCTTTTGCCGTGGCACCCATGTCCCGCCCAGCCGCCGGACCAGCGTACGCCCCAAGTAGGCTCCCAGGGCCGGTGCGGTGTGACTGTCGATGAGGTCTCGCAGGTACCGCTTCGGGAAGCTCTCCTTCCAGAAATAGAAGTCGAGGTCCGTCAGGGACTCAGGGGTCTCATCGAAGATGGTGGGCACCTTGGTGTGCAGCGCCGCCACGAGGCCTTCTGACAGGTCGTCGTAGTCGCTGAGAACACGCTCCGGATTCTCGACGTCCGCCGGGAGTGCGACCGGGAGCCACTCCTCCGGCTCGGGTGGCCGGAAGGCGTTGAATTCAGCAATCTTCTGCTGCCGCTCGCTGATGGCGAATTCGTATGGCAGACGGGAGAGGAGCGGCGCCAGATCGGGGTCGTAGCGGGGCTCCACCGGAGCGAGCGCGGCACTGCGCTCTCTCAGAGCCCGCAGCACCGTGCCGAAATCAAGCTCCGGCCTGAGGTGCACATGGGCACGCGCCTGCGCCACGCGCGCTTCCTCACTGGCGAAGTCGGCGGCCGTGGGCCGCAGCACTAGCAGGACGGAACCGTTGGGGAGTTCCTCTACGAGGTGCGCAGGAGTCGAGAGCACCCGCTCACGGCCTACCGTCTCCACCAACTTGGGACCGAAGACATTGAGCCAGGAGAGCTCATACACTTTATCGAAGCCATCCCTCCAAGCGGTCTCGTTATCCCGGCCAAAGTAGGGAGCGCCTGCCAATTGTTCATCGGCGGAACTATGGGCCGATGCGTACGAAGGCGGATAGCGCAATGCCCACGCACGAACCAGCTCCACAAGTCGAGCGCACGGCGCCTTCTCGGAAAACAGCGGGAGCGAATCAATGTGGATCAAGACGGAAAAATCAGAGGGGAGCGGAGGAAACCGAAGGCTCAATGACATATCCAACGCAGGCTCTTGCGTTCGATACAATCCAATGAACGTGATCCTCTCCATGCGCCTTTCCTTGAGAGCCTTCCAGGTGGCATCCCTGGAATACTTGCGGTCACGCTTCCCCCCAACAACATCTGGCATCCAATCGCCCGCATGCTCCTCAAGAGCTTGGAAGAACGGTCCCAGTTCCTCCTCAATTGAGGTCGCACTGTCAAACGTCGCTTCCAATGACAGCGCGAGATAGTCCGCTGACCTTGACTCCGGCAGGTTCAGATACTTCATTGAAACCCGACCTCCACTTCCTGAACTGCCTTACGCGTATCTCTTAAAGCGCCTGCCAGGTCTTTTACGCTCCTGGGTTTGAAGCCTCCACCTTCATAGATCAAGCGAACTCTCTGAACCCGCGCATCTATCTGCATGCCAGGGCGTCGGATGTTCAGCATCTCGCCGTAGTACCTCAAGGCCGCGCTCGCGTCCTCGATCATTTGCGCCTTGAGCGCGTCGGCCCCTGACTGCGAAAGGTTTCGGCTCTTGAAGCTGAAGGTCTCCACACGAGGAGAAGTGCCGGGAGCTGGCCGTTCCTCGATGACGAGCACGTCCGCGAAGCGCAGGTCCGACTTCTTTACTCCCACGTGCGTCTCGATGCGAGGCTGGTCGAAGTCTCCGAGCCATCGGCGCTGCGCCCGAGGGAGGGCCGCATCCGCCTCCAGGAGGGCAACCATGGCTTTCTCGAAGGCCAGTCCGCGGGCGTAGTTGGCAAACATCTCCTGGTAGCCCGCCCACTTCAGGGGCCCCTTGACGTCAGCACCGCTCTGAATCTCCTGGAGCCGCCGCTCTCTGTAGGCGACGTAGTCGTGCCAGAGGCCCGCGCTCTTCTCGACTCCCGCTGGAGGTGCATCCAGCTTGGGCGCCATTTGATTCAACAGCTCCACATCCTTCGGGAGGCGTGGACCCGAGGCCTCCAGTTCCGCCTGGAGCAGCTTTGCCTTCGCCGCCTCCACGGCGGACGCGCTGGCGTCCTGTGACAGGACAGCTGCGCTGCCAGCCCGCTTCCCGGCCACGCCCTCCGTCGCCGCGGCTCGGGCGGACTCGCGACGGGCCTCCGCCAGCATCGCCTGCGCCTTCGCCGGATTTCCGCGGGCCTCGTACAGTGCCAGCAACCCCGCCTCGCCCCACTCGGCGGCGACCCACGCGCCCTCCCGGCTGGCCTGGAGGTAGCGCAGCAGGTCGCGGCCGGCGTTGACGCCCAGCTGCTCTTCCAGGCGGCCCATCAGCGCGTTCAGCCCATCCAGGTCCAATGCCGGCATCTGGATCCGCCGCAGTCCTCCGCGCGCCTCGAGAAGCGCCCGTGCACCCTTGCCCCCGGCATACAGCGCCACCGCCAGTGCTGCCGGCGCCAGCTCACGCGTGGCCTGCTCGTACTGACCCTGCGTCAGCGAGTACGCCCCGTGCCCCGTCCCAGCCACCAGGTGGAAGAAGCCCAGTGGCACGCCGAAGGTCAGGTGATCAAAAGCTCCGGCCGAAACACTTCCCGGTGCGTAGTGGCGCTCCATCAACGCCTTCCGCACTTCGTCGAGAGCGGCCTGATACGGCGGCGGCAACTGCTCTCGCATCGCCATGAGCTCCGTGTACCGGACCTCACCACTCACGGAAGTGCTGGAGAGCATGTCCCGGCCCGCGCGTCCCAACCCGCGAAGCACATCCCGGCCCTGCTCTCCTCGCTCCGGGAACCCTTCAAGCGCCAGGCCCCGCCGCGTCAGCTCCTCGCGGACGGTGGCCATGCTCCCCAGCGTCTCCCCCAACTGCTTGTCGCGCGCCAGCAGTCGCACCACCTCGCGCAGCTCATCGTCGAAGGACGTATGGAGGACGAAGAGAGCAAGGACCTCGGCATACGGCACGCCGTACTTCTCGGTGGTGGCGACAAGGAACGCCGCGCGCTTGCGGCCAAGGGCCTCAGAGGCCCGCGCGTCGAGTGGCCCCAGGGCCCCGAGGCGGACGGCGTCCCAGTCCCTCAGCGATTCCACCAGCGCGGCCATGTCCACCCCGCGCTGCATGGCCACGAACGCCGCGGGCGAGTCACATGCCAGGAAGGGCGTGAGCACCTCCCGGCTCGTATCCAGGCGAGGCCAACCGGAAGGCAGTGCCTTGTCACCGCAGGTGACACCGTCCGCCTCACCCGTGCCTCGCGCCCTCGCGACCGCTTCGGACAACGGGCCACGCCGAAAACCCAGGGGAGCCACCGCGTGTTCCCCAGCCGCAGGACCCGGCTCCTCGTCCTGGTACACACCTGCCGCCGCGGTCCTCGCTGCCTGGGGTGGCATGGACAAGGCGCTGAACGCCAGGGTGGCACCGTGGCGCGTCTTCGCGGGAAACGAAGCGCAGCCCGAGGCGAGGAGGGCCACCATCACAATGAGGCCGCCTCCGCTGCGCCGCAGTTGATCAGCGCACATTGTCCACCCCCAGGCCCACTGCCGCGAAGGCCCCCGGCCGCAGCGTCCCCTCGGGTGTGGGAAACAGCAGCGTGCCGCCCTGCCCTACCGCGTACAGCTTTCCGCCCAGGAAGCGCCACCGGGCCTCGCTTGAAACGAGGACGCGCGCCCCTGGCTGGCCCGCGCCCGCCGCCAATCCGCCCACAGCCAGGGTGAGGTCGCGGTGGAACACCTGCGCTTCCAGCCGCCCATCCACGTCCACGCGGCCCCAATTGAAGGCCTCCGCCCCCATCGTCAGACGGAAATGGCGCTTCCCCAGCACGCCCAGCCCCTCGGAATCCCAACTGAGAATCACCTCCCCATAGACCGAGGCCCCGTCCGGGAACGGCGCATCCGCCTGTGGCACTGAGGACGGCCCCGCCACCTGGAAGCGCGCCAACTCGTAGTCCGGACCGAAGGCCCCCTGGCGGAAGCCGCCCCGCTGCAGGCGTCCCTCCAGGCGCGCCCGCAGGTCCATCGCCGAGGACACGGACTCCACGCCCAGGCCGGCCACCGCGCCCCACGCGCCCCCTTCGCC
>NZ_RAWF01000200.1:0-18264 GCF_003612075.1 Corallococcus sp. CA041A | reverse complement strand
TCGGTGCATCCCCTGGGGTAGGCAATGGCCCCGCTTCAGTGCAACCCCACCTGCTGATGCTCGGCCGAGGGCACGACTGCTACCCTCGGCCGCAGTTCATCTTCTCTCGTTTAGGGACACCCCCTAGTCGTAGCCGCACATGAAGACTGAGAAGTGGGAGCTGCCCCTCACCTTGTAGTGGAGCTTCCGGAATCCCGTGTGCGCGGCCTCGATGGCGGGATGGGCCAGGATCCACTTCATCGTGGTGGGCACGTCGTCACAGGGCTCGCTGAACGTGTCGTTGAGTTCCTCCAGGAAGGCGGAGGCCCTCGCGTTGGTCTCGAGCGCCTCCCGGCGCAGACCCTCCACCTGCGCCCGGGTGCGGATCTCCCGCGTCAGCGGCTCGCTGAGCCAGGTGCTTCCGTCGGAGAAGCGCACGTCCAGCGCGAGCCGCGCGGTGCGCCTCGCCGTCGTGTCCAGCGTGACCTGGAGCGGCAGGCCGGGCTCGTGGGCGTTCTTCCCCATGGGAACTGGCGTCAGCCGCCGGAGCACCTGGCCCTGGGCATCCAGCTCCACGAGGGTCGCCTCGGTGGGGCGGGGGACGAGCTGGTGCGCGAACACCTTCATCTGGAGCGGGGTCGTGTCTCCCACGAGGAAGTCCTTGGGCTCCTCCAGGACCAGCGGCGGTTGGGCCGGCCCAGGCTGGGAATGGAGATCGTCACAGCGCACGGTCAGCTTCACGTTGAAGTCGTGCTCCGCGGGAGGCAGTCCCTTGCAGGCCAGCTTGACGTGCAGGGTCTGCTGCAAGGCGGTGGGGGCGCCTTCACAGCGGAGCACCTGCTGCATGGGCCAGAGCGGCGGGGCCAACTGGATGGGGCCTCCCGCCTTGGTGGCATCCTCGGGTCGCAGCGTGAGGTTCACGTTCCCCGCGGCGCTGCTCAGCTCCATCTTCTCCAGGCTGTCGCCACAGGAGTGCCGCAGCTCGATGCTCGGATGGAACCAGAGGGGCGTGGCGCCGCCGCCGTCGATGCCGCTGAGCTTTCCCTTCATCACGTAGGCAGTGGTGTTCTGGCGGGCTTCGACCTGGGGCCGACGCATGGCCTCCACGGCGAACTGCACGAGCCGCTGCTGGTAGCGGCTGGCCTGGTTGGGGGTCAGGCGCGCCTGCTGCGCGTCCGTGAGCGGCACGACCGGGAACGGGTTGTCGGGGAGGGGCTCCCGGCTCTTGAGGATGAGCTGGTCGGAGCCCCGCTTCGTCTCCACCCGGAGCCAGAGGGTCTCGGCGGGCTGGGGCGTCAGCGCGTCCTGCAGGTCGGTGGCGTCGAGCTGGGGCAGGGGCACCCGGGTGAAGCCCCTGGGCGGCTGGGTGATGCCTGTCACCTTCATGCCCTTCTGGAGGCCCGCCTCGGCGGCGACGCTCTTGGGCTCCACCCGGGTGACGGTGACCGTCTCACCATCCGACCGGGCGGAGTAGCCCGCGGACTTCATCGTGACGGTGAATGGCGCCGCCGCGAACAGCCAGGCGCCAGCGAACGCGGACAGCAGCGAGGCGAGGAACATGGGGAGCACGTTAGCGCGGTGCGAAGCGCTTCGCGGATCGCAGCTTCGCCTTCATGGCCTCCATGTCGCGGTTGCGCGGCGGGGAGGTGGTCACCAACGAGTCCATCAGCCGTCGCGCTGTCTCGGTGATGTCCTCGACGGCGCGGTTGAAGGCCTCCTCGTTCGCCTTCGAAGGGGCACTGGTGCCGCTCAGCTTCCGCACGAACTGAACGGCCGCCGCCCGCACCTCCGCGTCGGACGCGGGGGGCTCGAAGTTGAACAGCGTCTTGATGCTCCGACACATGGACGGGTCCCCTGGCGTGAAGTGCCGCCAGCGTACCCCACGCCCGTGCTCCCGCCGCCGGTGTGAACCCTATCGAATCAAATCTTGTGGGGATAAGCTGTCTAGCTGGATGTATCCGCAAGAGAGGATGAAGCTCATGAAGCTTGTATCGGGTGTGTTCGCGGCACTGGTCATCGCGACGCTGGCGGCCTGCGGTGGTACGGATTCCGGCGACGTGTCGGAGGACCTGGGACAGGTCTCCAGTGCCTTGTCGACCTGTTCGACGACCTGTTCGTCGGGGACGACGGTGTCTTGCACGGGGAGCTCCTGCTCCTCCGTGGACGGCCAGTACGTGCAGTGCAACGGCAACTACCAGTACTGTCCCACGACCCCTCCGCCCACCTGCACGCGCGCCAATACGTGCACGTTCATCGACGGCACGTCGTGTCCCTCCGCCGGCACCTACCGCGCTTGCTGTCTGAGCGGGCTGCCCACGGGCAGCTGCTACTGCAAGCCCGACAACACCTGGACCTGCACCCTTCCCCCCGAGGATCCGTAAGCACGGCCCGCGAATCCATTCGCCGCGGAGTTCAACGCGCCCTATCCGAACCAGGCGCGCTGCATCGCCGCGCGGGGCGTGTACGACACCTCCCCGTACGACGACAGCCTCTACGTCTGCGACCTCATCCCGGCCGGTCTGGGCAAGGTCCACTGGGTGGAGTGACGGTCTCACCCACGCCGTCCGGAGCGGGTTGCTTCCGGACGGCGCGGGAGTTGTTCTTGTTGTTGCTGGAGACGTGAAACCGATTTCAGGGGGACATCATGCGGCTCGACATCTTTTCGGAGATGCAGCACCCGAAGGAACGCTGGAGCGGTCCGGACCACGAGCACCAGCTCATCCAGGAGACGCTGGAGCAGGCGCGGCTGGCGGACGAGATGGGCTATGGCGTCTGGTGGCAGGTGGAGCACCACACCGCCGTGGAGTTCAGCTACAGCTCCGCGCCGGAGATCATGCTCACCGCCATCGCGCGGAGCACGAAGAACCTGCACGTCGGACACTCGTCGGTGCTGGCGCCCATGCGCTTCAATCATCCCATCCGGATCGCGGAGCGCGCGGCCTTCATCGACCACCTGAGCGGGGGCCGCTTCCAGCTGGGACTGGCGCGCAGCACCATCCCGGAGTGGCGCACCTTCAACATCGAGCCTGACTCCACGCGCGGGCAGATGCAGCAGGCCTTCGAGCTGGTTCCGAAGCTGTGGACGCAGGACAAGGTGTCGTGGGACGGGCCGGACCTGCGGCTCAAGGACGTCAGCGTCATCCCCAAGCCGTACCGCAAGCCGCACCCGCCGCTGTGGCAGGCGTGCTCCAGCCCCGCGTCCTTCGAGCAGGCGGGGCGCAACGGCGTGGGCGCGCTGGGCGTGACGCTCTGGGCCTCTCCGGAGGAGGTGGCGGAGATGATCCACATCTACCGCGAGGCGCTGCGCACGCGCTGCGAGCCGGTGGGCGCGTTCGTCAACGACCAGGTCGCCTTCTTCACCTTCGTGCACTGCGCGGACAGCGAGCGCGAGGCGATGGAGAACGGCGCCGCGAAGGCCGCCGCCTGGTACACCAGCGGTTCGTTCACCTTCTTCGAGGCGAAGGACGCCTTCGTGAAGACAGCCGCGGAGCTGGAGGTGCTGGCGAAGGACCCGGCGGGCGGAGGCCTGACGGGCCAGTACCTGCGCAAGAAGGACCCGAACGCGCCGCAGTCCCAGGCGCAGCGCCTCCTGGGCCGCATCATGGGAGGTGAGCAGGTTCCGGACGAGCAGGTCTGGGAGGTGCTGAGCGCGCAGGACTCGCTCATCGTCGGGACCCAGG
This sequence comes from Corallococcus sp. CA041A, assembly GCF_003612075.1. Lineage (NCBI taxonomy): Bacteria > Pseudomonadati > Myxococcota > Myxococcia > Myxococcales > Myxococcaceae > Corallococcus > Corallococcus sp. CA041A. Next base: position 14,605 of record NZ_RAWF01000200.1, on the reverse strand, counting down.
AGCAGGTGCGCGCGGGGCTCAAGCGCTACCAGGCGCTGGGCATCGACGCGCTCATGTCCTTCCACCAGGTGGGCGCGCTGGCGCACGACAAGGTCCTGAAGAGCATCCGGCTCACGGGCGAGCTCATTCCGGAATTCCGGACACCGGCCGCGCCGTAAGAGGGAAGGAGAGGGCAGGGGAGCGTGGAGGTCCAACACCCACGCTCCGCGCCACTTCTCCCGCGCGGCGGGACGGAGCAAGCTGAACTTCGTGTCCCGCCGCTCACAGCTGCTCCTCCTGCTCGGCGTGTCAGTGCTCCTGCACGCGGCGCTCCTCTTCGCGCTGTGGCGGAGCCCGTCCGCCAACGTCCGGCGTCACGAGCCGTCGCGGGTCATCGAGATGGAGGTTGTCACCCGGGACGCACGACCCGCGCCGCCCGCGCCCGAAGAGGAGCCGAGGCGCTCGCCAGCGCGTCCGGACGAGCGCGAGCCCTCCACGCGCGCCCGGAAGAAGGACGAAGCGCCGTCGCAGCTGGCGGAGCGCGAACCCTCCACGCGCGCGGGGAAGAAGGACGAAGCGCCAGCTCCACCCAAGACTCCCGGGACCGCCGCTTCGGAACCCATCGCGGAAGCGCCCGCCGAGCCCGCGTCACCTCCGGTCCGGGATGTCCCGCTCCAGTTGGAACCGCCCGGGCTGCTGGGCGGTGGGCTCCTCAAAGGGCCTCCGTCAACGGGGCGGACGATCCGCAACGTCCCCGGCTCGGAGCCGGACCCCAAGGCCCTGGCGGCGCGTGAGGCGGAGGAGGCGCGTCAGAAGGTGGATGGCTGGGCCAAGGATGCGACCGCGTCCTCGCGAGCCACGGGCGCGACGCCTCCCTACTTCGCGAAGCTGCGCCAGGGCTTCTCCGAGCGGCTGGTGAACCCGCCCCCTCCCAACACCGATGTGCTCGCCCGCCGGCTGAAGCGCGAGCAGCTGGAGTCCATCGAGCGCTTCGGCAAGACGGGCACTCCCTTCGCACCCCAGGCGCGCGACGTCCGCCGGGAGACGTCCGACCGGCTGCTCGCGGCCGTGGAGGCCGGGCGCGCGGCGAATATGTACATGGTGGACGTCACGGCCCCCGTGCTCGCGCTCGTCGCCATCGTGGAGGTGCGGCAGGCTCGCGACGGCAGCCTCATCGACCTCCAGGTGCTGGAGGGCTCCGGGGACCCGAAGTTCGACCGCTGGGCGGTGTCCCACCTGCGGGATGCGCTCGCCAGCGCGGAGGCTCCCACGGACGGCGGCGTGGGCATCCGCGAGGACGGGATGCGGACCCGCTGGCGGTTGGAGGAGTACCTCGGCAACCCCCGCGTGCGGGTCCACCTCATCTCCATCTACTGATTCATTCCGTCCCGATGCCGCCGATGCGCTCGCCCGTCGCGGCGTCCAGCACGCGAAGGCTGCCCCATTGCGGCACGTACACCCGGCCGCCCCGGACCCAGAGGGCCGTCAGCTGAGAGGTGAAGTTGGATTCGGGCAGGGCCACGTCCCATGCCACGGCGCCGGTGCGCAGGTCTCGCCGGATGAGTTGTGCACCGCCCTTGTCCAGCTCATAGACGACGTAGACGGCGTCCTGCGTGATTTCCCCCACCTCCGGCGCGGTGTCCCGCAGGAGGAGCGGATCCTTCTCCGACACGGTGTCGTGCCACAGCGGCTTGCGGTTGCCCGGCGCGTACAGCCCCACCAGGGGCACCTGCGTCCCCGGCCACCGCGTGCCCAGCGCCAGCGTATAACCGCCCGTGCGGAAGAGGTACTTGGTGGAGAAGCCGCGGATGTCGGAGGGCGGGTAGCTGGAGCGCTCGCAGGAGGTGGGGTGCTCCGCCGGCCGGCTCATGTTGCACGTCTGGGGACTCAAGGGCGGCGTGGCGCAGCCCTTCGGCGCACGGGGCGCGGGCTTCGCGGTGGCCGTGAGCGTGTCGAAGAGCAGGTGCTGGTGGTCCACCAACTCCACCCAGACGGACGTCGTGTCTCCGGGCGGGATGCAGAGCCGGCGCGGCGAGTCCGTCAGCGGCACGCGCCCCAGCCGCTTTCCGGTCTCCAGCTCCAGCAGGTTCACCGTGCGCTGCTCGCTCATCACCAGCCGGCCGTTCTGGGCGATGACCTTCGTGTAGCGGGAGGCGTCCGGCCCTTCCGAGGGCGACGACTCCCAGAGCTTCTGGAACGTCCGGCCGTCGAACGCGGCGATGAAGTGCCGGAAGCCGGAGCTGGGTTCGTGCACGCTCACGTGGCCGACGATGTCCTCCGTCCCATCCCCGTTGACGTCCACGAACGCAGGCGCGCCCCGCTCCACCCACTGGATGCGCTCGGGCGCGGGCTTGGGCGGCTCGGGCGGAGGCGTGGGGATGACTGGAGGCGCAACGGGGCGGACGGCCGCGGGAGGCGGGGTGCGGATGGGCTCGTGCGTGTCCGGGCCTGCGGCGAGGAAGAACACCGCGCCCATGACTCCCATCAGGACCATCACCGCGACGCCCGCGAGCATCACCACGACCTGCTGGTTCTTCTGGGCGGGCGGCGGCGCGCGCGGGCCGGGCTGCACCGGAAGCGGGCCGTCCAGGTCGAAGGCGTGGCCGCAGTAGCCGCAGACGTAGTGCGTCTTCGCGGTCTGGGGTGTGAAGGGCGCGTTGCAGTGGGGACAGCGCGAAGCTCTGGGCCGGGCCATGACACCGGGTGTAGCACTCCATGCCCACGAGGTGGCTGAAACACGAAAGCCCCCTCCCTCCGCGAAGGGAGGAAGAGGGCTTTGCGCACTCACGCCGGTGTCAGGCGGCGACTACGGCACCGTGGCGAGCAGGGAGACGCCCGAGTACGCGGAGTAGCCGCGCACGGAGACGTACCAGGTGCCGGCCGCGGGGGCGGTGATGGTGCAGGACTCCCCGTTGCCGCTGAGGTACGGACGGCAGTTGTACGCGGTCGTGGTGGGCTGCGAGCCCTGGCGCACGTAGAGGTCCGCGTCACCCGTGCCGCCGGACTGCTCCACCGTCAGGGTGGTGGCGCCCGCGGGGACGGTGATGGCGTAGTGCTTGAAGGAGCTGGCCGCGCCGGAGATGCCGGTCTGGTTCAGCAGCGTCTGCGTCGGCTGCTGCGGGGCATTGATGGTGGTGTTGATCCAGCTGGCGAAGGACGACACGCGGCCGTACATGCCCGCGTACGACGCGTCGGCGCAGCCGTAACCCCAGCTCACGATGCCCGCGAGCACGCGGGTGCTGCCATTGAGGACGGTGAGGGGACCGCCGCTGTCACCCTGGCAGGAGTCCTTGCCCGGGGCCTTCGCGCCCAGCTGGTCCGCGGTGATGGTCTCCTCACCCTGGTAGTCGGCCTGCGCGGCGGCGTTGCTGATGATGTTCACGTCCACCGTCTGGAGCGTGGTGGGCAACGAGGAGGAGCCGCTGGACAGCGTGCCCCAGCCCGTGACGCGCGCCACGGCGCCGACGCCGCCCACGCCCGAGGCCTCATCCGCCGCCGTGACGTACGGGATGGCCTTCACGTTCGCGCCGCTCAGGTCCAGGGGCGAGGACAGCTTGAGGAGCGCCGCGTCCTTGCCGTAGTTGGCGTCCACGTAGCCCGGGTACACGACCACCTGGGACACGGTGCGGACCTGCCCACCGGTGGTGGTGGTGCGGTTGGTGACGCCCGCCACGATGCGGCCCGGCTTGGAGATGCTGCCACCGGAGTTCACGCAGTGCTGCGCGGTGAGGATCCAGCTCTCGTTGATGATGGAGCCGCCGCAGAAGTGGCTGCCGCTGCTGCTCTGCAGCGACACCTGCCAGGGGTTCGCCGCGATGGTGGTCGCCGAGCCACCGACGATCTCCTGGGTGGTGGCGGCGGGAGCCGGCGTCTCCGGCTGGGCCTGCTTCTCTTCCGTGGTCTGGGGACCGCAACCGACGACCAGCAGCGACACCGCGCTGGCAGCAGTCCAGCGACGCACCATCTGAGCCGAAATCATGTGAACCCCGTTTTTGTTGGAAAATATGAGGCGGCGGGATTCTGGATGAACCCAGGACTCCTTGTAAATGCCCTGGCCGACGATTTATTGTAACTGGATAACTACTGTGATGGGGTTGGCGTGACTGCTACAGCGTGTCACATGTCCAGGCTCTGGATGTCTACCCGGCGACGAAGGTGAAGCCTGGAGACACCTCCAGGCGGTAGCCGGGGTCCTCGAAGACCACCCGGGTGCCGGTGCCCTCCAGCATGTCTCGCACGTGGCTTACGTGGACGCGCAAGGCGTTGTCATGCAGGCGCGGGTCGTAGTCCGCGTTCCACATGGCGCGCACGCAGTCCTCCTTCGGCAGGATGCGGCCCGGCTGGCGGGCCAGGGCGTAGAGCAGCCTTCGCGGCAGGGCTCTGCGCTCCAGGGAGACGGTCTTCCCTGGGGCGCGCAGCTCGTGACGGCGGGCGTCCAGCACCACCTCTTCCGGCGCGGGCGCCTGCGGGAGGGAAGCGGCTTGCGCGGCGGAGGCGAGCGGCCGGGTCAGCTCCGCCATCAGCTCGGGGTCCACTCCTCCCCTGGTGCCTTCGCGCGTGGCCTCCTCCAGGGCCTGTGCCGCCTCGCGGGCGCGGCCCGCGTGACGGTGGAGCGTGGCGCGGGTCAGGTGTCCCAGCGTGCGTTCCAGCGCGAAGTCGTCACCCCGGGCCAGGGGCTCCAGCGCGGTGAGCAGCGCCGTGGCGCGCGGGGCGTCCGCGCTCCGGGCGGCGGCCAGGGCGGCCAGGGCGCGCTGGCGGGCGGCGATGCCGGGACGCACCTCGCGGGGCTCCACTGTGACGGGCGGTGCCTCCGGCCCCGGCACGTCCAGCGTGCGCGCCACCCGGGCGGCGCGCATCAGCCCCACCACGCCGCGCGCCCGGACCTCTTCCTCCACCGCGTCCAGCTGGGCGTGGCCCTCCGCGCGCCGGCCCATTTCCAGCAGCATGCGGCCCGAGCCCACGCGGCACAGCAGCCGGACGAAGAGGTAGCCCGCCTTCTCCGCGCGGCCCTCCGTCTCCCTCAGCGCCGCGAGCGCCGCTCCGCGCTGTCCCAGCTCTCCGCGCACCCACGCCGCGATGCAGTCCAGCTCCAGCGCGAGGCGGGGGGCGCCCAGCTGGCCCAGGCGCTCCCGGGCGCTGGCGAGCGCGGCGTCGGCCTCCTTGAAGCGGCCCAGCCGGCTGAGGATGCCCGCGGACATGGCCGCCACCAGGGGGCCCCGCGAGTCGAGCGGCGCGTCCTCCAGCAATGACACACATTGGGCCAGGGGCTCCGCCAGCTCGCTGTCCCGGCCTTCAATCCAGAGCATCAGCGCGCGGGCGTAGGCGCACCAGCCCAGCACGCGCCGGTCCCCGGTCGCGGTGGCGGCGTTGTCCAGCATCGCCAGGGATTCATCCAGCCGTCCCTGGAAGAAGCGCAGCGCGGTCCATGCCAGCAATTGCTGGAGGAAGACCTCCGCGCTGCTCGGCACCGGCATGGACTCCAGCGTGCGTTCGCAGGCCTCCGGCTCCAGCGCGAAGAGGGCCACCCGCACCAGCACGGCGCCCACGCCCTCGCGCAGGGCCTCGTTCGACTCCGGGTCCGGCGCTCCGGCGGCGGCCTCCAGCGAGGCGCGCAGGGCCAACAGCTCCGGATAGGCCCGGCGCAAATCCAGCAGCCGCACCCGCGCTCTCGCATGGGCCAGCTTCACCTGGGGCGTGCGCAGCGCGGCGGGCAGCGAGTCCAGCAGGCCCAGGAGCTCGTCCGCGGCGCCGTGGCGCACCAGGGCTTCCGCCTGCGCGACGATGAAGGCCGCACGCGCGTCATGCCGGCCGAGCGCGTGGAGGTGGCGGCACACCGCGCGCACCCGGACCACGGCGGGCAGGGGCTCCTCTTCCAGGGCCTCCAGCAGCGCTTCGTGGCCCGCGCGCGCTTCGTCCGGCGACAGCAGGGACACCATCGCCTCGCGCACCAGGTCGTGCACGCCGTGCCGGCCTCGCGAGTCCGTCTCCACCAGCAGCTTCGCGCCCAGCTGGCGCAGCGCCTGGTCCGCCGCGTCGCCGGACAGCACCGGCCGCAGCGTGCTCGCGGTGAGCGGCAGCTGGCTCAGGGCCAGCATCGCGGCCAGCCGCCGTTCGTCCGCGGGCAGCGCGGCGAGCGCCGCCCGCACCGGTTCGTCCCCGCCCGTGTCGCCCGCGTGGGCGCGGCGCAGGAGGAAGGGCAGGCCCCGCGAGCGGCCCCACGCCGCGTCGAAGCCGTCGCGCTTTCCATAGAGCGCGTCCAGCTCCCGCCACAGCTCTCTCGCGGCCTCCTCCGGCAGGCCCTCCAGCCGCAGCTCCACCCGGTCCGGACTCGCCGCGTGCCGGGGCACCGACTCGCGCGAGGTGGCCAGCAGCGTGCCCTGCCGGAGCCGACCTCCCAGGTCCTCCACCAGCGCGGCGCGCTCCGGCGGCCCGAGCACGTGCAGGTCGTCCAGCACGCACAGGGCGCGGCGCGCCTCCAGCTCCCCCGCCAGCGCCTCCAGCCGGGACGCGTCCGACAGGGCCTGGGCCACGGGCGCTTCGCTCAGCAGGCGGCGCACGTCGTCCACCACCGTGTCCAGCGTGTCCCCGGGACGCACGCGCCGGTGCACGACGGGCCCCCGGTGCTTCGCGGCCACCGCCGCCACCAGCGCGGACTTGCCCGCCCCGGGCAGCCCGTAGACGACCCCTGTGCGCACGCGCCTCAGCATGTCCCCCAGCCGCCGTACCTCCTGGGCTCGGCCCACGAAGACAGCAGGCGGTCCCAGCCCCGGAGCGGTTGGCGTGCGCATGGCGCGCGTCATTGTACGTCCATCCAGGCACGGTCCGTCACAGGCGCTTCAGGTGTCGTCCAGGCTGAGCGCGCGCAGGTGGCTGACGTCCCCCCAGGTCACCATCCGCAAGGACCCGTCATGGAGGTCGAACTGGTTCCAACCCGCGTTGAGGACGGAGAAGGCGCGCGGCGCGGCGGCGGGGATGCCCAGGCAGTGGCGCAACAGGGCGCTGAGCAGGCCGCCATGGGTGACCACCACGACGCGGGACCCCGGATGGCGCGCACCCAGCTCCTCCAGGCAGTGCAGCGCCAGCCGCAGCCGCTGGGACGCGCTCTCCCCTTCGGGCACCACGTAGTCGGCATGGCCCTCCGCGTACGCGGCGAAGACAGCCGGGTGACGCTGGCCGGCCTCCGCGCGCGTCAGCCCTTCGAGCACGCCCAACCCGCGCTCCCTCAGGCGCGCGTCCCGCTGGACGTCGTGGCCCGTCCTCGCCGCGATGCGGGAGGCCGTCTGCACCGCGCGGTCCAGGTCGCTGCTGTAGAGGGCCTGGAAGGGAAGGGTGGCCAGCCGCGCCGCGAGCGCCTCCGCCTGCCGCTGCCCTTCACGGCTGAGCATGCTGTTCAGGTGCCCCTGCAGGCGCCCCAGTGCGTTCCACTCCGTCTCCCCGTGCCGGAGCAGGATGAATTCGGTCGTCATGGCCCAAGCGTGGCGGGCGGGCTCCGGCGGAGCAAGACTCGCGAAGTGTCAGTCCGGCGCCGCCGCCATCGCGCCACGGCCGCGCCCGCCCCTTCCTCCCGGGGATGTGTCACATCGATGAAACGCCACCGCGGCAGGCCAGGTGCCCATGGAGGCCCGGCGCCTGGGAGCCCTGGGGATGTCTGTCTTCTGGCCCCGTGGGGCAGGGCGCCTGCTCGCTGGCGAGCACGTTCCCGGGAATCAGGTCGGACAGCACTCCTGGACGGCTGTGATGACACTGGACGCGCGTCCACCTTTCCGCGATTCCGAGCTAGGGCGTGTCTTCCTGATTACGCGATGGGAGGACGGCGGATTCTCCGTGGACGCTGGGCCGGAGGGGGAGACATCAATGAAACACGGTCAGAATCTGGAAGCGATGAGCCTGGATGCGGGGCCACGGGAAACCCCGGAGCATGCACCGCGAAGGACTCACCGCTTCGGCTGGCTGAGAATGCTGGGCGTGGACTCGGTCCTCATTGCCAGCTCGCTGGTCGCCGCCACGATGCTGCACTTCGCGGACGGGCTGTCCCCGGCCTGCAAGGAGGTCCTGCCCCGGGCCGTGGCGCTGCTGGTCGTGGTGCGCCTGGTGACGCTCATCTGGCTGGGCCTGCACCGCTGGTCCTTCGACCGCTCCGGCATCCACGAGGCGGTCCGGCTGGAGCTGGCCAGCCTCGCGGGCACCATCGTGTTCGAATTGCTGCGCTCCATCTTCTTCATGGAGTCGCTGCCGGGGCAGGTGGTCGCGCTGGAGTTCTTCATCACCACCACGCTGCTGGGCTTTCACCGCTTCGCCCCGCGCATGGTTCGACAGTGGTACCTGGACCGTCAGCGCGCGCGGGCGCAGGGCTCCCAGCGCACCCTCATCGTGGGCGCGGGCAGCGCCGGAGACCTGCTCCTTCGTGACCTGGTGCGGGACCGCAACAGCCCGTGGCACGTCATCGGCCTGGTGGATGACGACCCTGGCAAGCAGGGCACGTACCTCAACGGCAAGCCGGTGCTCGGCGTGCTGGACGCGCTGCCGGAGCTGATGAAGAAGCACCGGGTGACGCAGGTGCTCATCGCCATCCCCCGGCTGTCCCCGGAGCGCACCCGGCACCTCTTGAGCCTGTGCCGGCACCAGAGCGTCAGCTTCAAGATCATCCCGGCCTCGTTCGCGTACCTGGACCAGAAGATCACCGCCGCCATGCTGCACGACCTGTCGCCGGAGCACCTGCTGCCCCGGGATGCCATCTCGTTCGACCATGACGAGGTGCACCGGCTGGTGACGGGCCGCCGCATCCTCGTCACCGGCGGCGCGGGCTCCATCGGCAGTGAAATCGTCCGGCAGGTCGCGGGGCACTCGCCCGCGTCGCTGGTGGTGGTGGACATCAACGAGAACGAGCTCTACCTGCTGGTGCGCCAGCTGCAGTCGCGCTACCCGCACGTGCCGGTGCACTCCGTGGTGGCGGACATCCGCGACCTGGACCGGCTGATGCGCATTGGCCAGGAGTTCGCGCCGCAGTACGTCTTCCACGCGGCGGCGCACAAGCACGTGCCCCTGATGGAGGACTCGCCGGAGGAGGCCATCAAGAACAACGTCTTCGGCACGCAGAACGTGGCGCGCATGGCGGACGCGTGCGGGGCGGAGCGCTTCATCCTCATCTCCACCGACAAGGCGGTGAAGCCCTCGTCGGTGATGGGCGCCTCCAAGCGGCTGGCGGAGATGGTCATCCGCGACATCGCCGCGACGTCGCGCACCACCTTCTGCGCCGTCCGCTTCGGCAACGTGCTGGGGTCCGCGGGCAGCGTGGTGCCGCTCTTCAAGCAGCAGATTCAAGCGGGCGGCCCCGTCACGGTCACCCACCCGGACTGCACCCGCTACTTCATGATCATCCCGGAGGCGGTGGGCCTGGTGGTGCTGGCCGGCCTGGGCGGCTACGGCGAGCTGTGCATCCTGGACATGGGAGAGCCGGTCCGCATCGCGGAGCTGGCCGCGAACATGATCACCATGACGGGCCTGGTGCCGGACAAGGACATCTCCATCGTCTACACGGGCCTGCGCCCCGGAGAGAAGCTGGAGGAGACGCTCATGTCCGAGGAGGAGGAGCTCACCCAGAAGGTGCGCAACCGCATCAAGGTGGCCCGCAGCCCCGCGCCGCCCGCGGACTTCCAGCTCCAACTCAGGCGCCTGGACCGCGCGGCCCGCGCCGGTGACTCCCACGACGTGAAGCGCGCCCTCCAGGACCTCATCCCCGCGTACACCCCGTCGAAGATGACGGGGACGGTGGCGAAGGTGTTGCCCGCCTTCGGCCCCGCGAAGCCATCCTCGGCGGAGCAGAACGTCAGCGCCTGACCCCACGCGGCCCCGGCCGTCCATGAGGAGCCCCGGTCTCCCGTGCCCCTTCGAGGGCGGGAGGCCGGGGCTCTTCGTCATGGGAGGTGCTGGGAGCGGTAGGCCGGAAAGAAGCCGCTGGCGGGGTGGCCCTCCGAAAGCGAAGCGTACGCCGCCGCGTCGCAGACGATTTCGTGCGTGTGGATGCGGCCGCTGGCGTTGGAGAAGCCGCGCTTGAAGTCCTCCAGGCCGTCCCCCGGAGAGAGCCCGCCCCCCAGGTGAAGCGGAAGCCCCAGCCGCACGCACAAGGCGCTCATCTCGCCGAAGACGTTCTTCGCCGGTGAGCGCGCCAGGTGCGCATCCGCCGTGCCGCCCAGGTAGTAGTGCAGGAGTCCGTCGCTGCGGACGACCAGGGCCGCGGAGGCGACCGTCCCATCCGGCGCGCGCGTCGTCGCGAGCCAGGCCTCCGGGGACGCGAACAGCTCCTCGAAGTACGCGTCGGAGAAGAAGTACCGGCGGCACGCCTGGTCCCGGACCATGGTCTGCCGGTACACCTCGCGAAACCCCGCGCGCTCTTCAGGCGGTGCGTCCCGGGCCGCACACACGGTGCTCACGAATCCCAGCCGGACATTTCGCCGCATGTGTCGGCGGTGCATCTCCCGGGGTGTGAGCGGGCGGCATGGGTCCACGAAAAAGACCTCGTTGCGCGCGGTACCACCCGAGAAGCAATGCGGTCCCTGGACCCGCTCCCTCACGAAAATACTGACCAGTTCCGTGCCCCGCCAATCCACGGCAGGTGCTGGCACCTCGCTCAACCCGTCCAGCTCACCGCCCGGAAATCCATACGGAGAAATGGCGTCGCGGTACGAAGTCCCCTCAATCGCTCGCACGATGAGTGGGATTCGCAACGTCCTGCGTGTGTCGGTTTCTTCAATCGCCAGCGTATGGGTGACCTGCTCCGCGCGCAGGTGATTCTCAGAGCGGAAGTACTGCCCGGATAGCGCCGAGGCGCCCGCGTCGGGAACCAGCATGGCGCTCGCCTGCCCTGTCCTCGTCATACACCCCCCACCCCTGATACCGCACATACCGGCTCAGGCGGACAGGCCCATGGGGCCTTGGACTGACAACTCACGGGCAGTCACCGTGTCTTTTTTGTCTAATCACAAAGGAATTACCTGGGTCGCCAAAACATTTTGGCGTCCGGTGAACGCACTCCGGCGTTCCCACAACAGGGTAGCCTACCGGGCGGTTGACGGGAGCTACCCCACAGGACCCCCCTGATGTTGGAATCCCGTCGTCGCAACTCTGGTCGTGCCCTGTCGTCCCTGTTGTCGCTGACCCTGCTGGTGGGTGGTGGTGCTTGCGGCCCCCAACCCGAGCAGGACGGTGCCAGCACGGCCAGTCCCAACGGAGATAACACCCCGGGCAGCACCGAAGTCTCCACCCCTGACGCGGACACGCTCGCTCCCTCTTCCCCCGAAGAGCAGATCGCAGTGGGTCCCTCCGAGCCGGAGGCCGAGGCTGCTCCCACCACTCCGGAGGCGGACGGTTCTGCCGCCGCGGAGTCGCCTGCCCCCTCCACCGCGGAGGAGGGCCTTGGCACCACGGCCCAGGCCGCCACCAGCCTGCGCTCGGTCGCGGCCTGGGAGACGCTGTTCCTGAACCGCTGGAACTCGGAGCACACCTCCAGCTTCCTGCCCAAGAGCCAGTCGCTGGACAGCTGGCAGTTCTACGACCTCGCCTACGGCGTCGATGGCAACACCGCGATGTATCGCGCCACCGGCAAGACGCAGTACATGGACCGGGCGCTGCTGTATGTGAACAACATGGTCAACCACGCGAAGGTCTCCTCTTCGCTGCCCAGGAGCCAGTTCAAGGACAGCTACCTGGGGTGGGCGTCCGCCCGCTCGGACACGCTGGGCCAGGAAGTCCCCCTGTTCGAAAGCTACTGCTGGCGTTACGTGACGCGCATGCTGCGCACCATCCGTGAGACGCCCGCGCTCTACAACAACAGCACGTACAAGTCGCAGTACGACAAGCTGCTGGCGTTCACCGAACGGAACATGTTCGAGAAGTGGAACAAGCGCGGCGCGAACAGCTACCTCTACCGCGTCAATACGCACATGGCGTCGCACTGGGCGTACATCGCCATGGACCTGTCGAAGATGACGACGGACGCCACGAAGAAGGCGCAGTACCTGACCGTCTTCAACAACATCAACCGTGACATGCCCAACAACACCTCGTCGCTGCGCGGCCAGCTGATGACCAGCCCGGTGAACCCCAACGCGTACTTCTGGGCCGCCGAGTGGGGCTCCAAGAAGCGCCCGGGCCAGGACGTGGCGCACGGCAACGGCGTGATGGCCTACATCGTGGAAGCCCACGACGCGGGCATGGAGTGGACGGACGCGGACATGCGCAAGTTCGTCGTCACCCTGAACAACGTCATCTGGCCGTCCGCCAAGAAGTACGGCAACTACGTGGACGGCACGGGCAGCGGCACGGGCTGGTTCAATGACGGCCTGGTGAAGCTGGGCCGCTACAACGCCGCCCTCCAGCAGCGTCTGGAGACCCACACCGTGGGCCAGAACACCCAGTACTACGGCAACGGCGCGCTCAACGCGAAGCTGCTGTCCCAGGGTTCGGCGCTCTAAGCCGAATTCCACGATGTGAAACAAACACCCCCTCCTCCCGCCCGAGCGCGCGGGAGGAGGGAGTGTGCGAACGCTCCAGGCAATGCCGGGGTCCATGGACCCGGTCTTGCCTGGAGTTTTTCGCATGTCCTCCCGCATCTACCTGTCTTCGCCCCACATGGGCACGCTCGAGCGCGGCTATGTCGACGACGCGTTCGCAAGCAATTGGATTGCCCCCCTGGGCCCCCACGTCGATGCCTTCCAGGAGGAGTTCGCCCGGTGCGTGGGAGCGCCGCACGCGCTGGCGCTGAGCTCCGGGACGGCCGCGCTCCACCTGGCGCTCCAGTTGGTGGGCGTGGGGCCCGGCGACGACGTGCTGGTGAGCACGCTCACCTTCTCCGCGTCGGTGAATCCCATCCGCTACCTGGGCGCGTCCCCGGTCTTCATCGACAGCGAGCGCACGTCCTGGAACATGGACCCCGCGCTGCTGGAGGAGGAGCTGGCGATGCGGGCCCGCCTGGGCCGGCTGCCCCGCGCCGTGGTGGTGGTGCACCTGTACGGCCAGAGCGCGGACCTGGATCCCCTCATGGCCACCTGCGACCGCTACGGCGTGCCCGTGGTGGAGGACGCGGCGGAGGCCCTGGGCAGCACCTACAAGGGACGGGCCCCTGGCACGGTGGGCCGCGTGGGCATCTATTCGTTCAACGGCAACAAAATCCTCACCACGTCCGGCGGCGGGATGCTGGTGTCCGCGGACGGCGAGCTGGTGCAGCACGCGCTCAAGCTGGCCACGCAGGCGCGAGACACGGCGCCGCACTACCAGCACTCGGAGGTTGGCTACAACTACCGGATGAGCAACGTGCTGGCCGCCATCGGGCGGGGGCAGCTGCACGTGCTGGAGGACCGGGTGGCCGCGCGCCGCGCGAACCACGCCTTCTACGCGGAGGCCTTCCGGGACCTGCCGGGCATCCAGTTCATGCCGGAGGCCCCGTGGGGCCGTCACACGCGCTGGCTGACGACCATCACCATCGACCCGGAGGCGTTCGGCGCGGACCGGGAAGCGGTCCGCACCGCGCTGGAGCGGGAGAACATCGAGGCGCGGCCGGTGTGGAAGCCGATGCACCTTCAACCCGTCTTCGCGAACTTCGAGCGGCGGCGGGGCAGCGTGGCGGAGGACCTGTTCCGCCACGGCCTGTGCCTGCCGTCCGGTTCCAACCTCACGCGCCGGGAACTCGAGCGGGTGGTGGAGGCGGTCCAAGCCGTTCCCCGGAAACAGGGGCTGCGGACGGCGGGCTGACGGGGGCCTGTTCCTGCTGCCGGAGCGCCAGGACCCTGGCCTCCGGCTGCGGGGTGCCCATGAACTTGTGCAGGGTGGCCTCGCTGGCGAAGGAGATGCCCTGGCGCTGCAGCACGCGCACCACCGTCAGCGCCAGTATCTTCAGGTCCAGAGCCACGCTCCAGTGGTCCACGTACCAGACGTCCTGCCGGAAGCGCTCCTCCCAGGAGAGCGCGTTGCGGCCGTTGATCTGCGCCCAGCCGGTGATGCCGGGCAGCACGTCGTGGCGCCGCGCCTGCTCCGCGGAGTAACGCGGCAGGTACTCCACGAGCAGCGGACGCGGCCCCACCAGGCTCATGTCGCCCCGGAGCACGTTCCACAGCTGCGGCAGCTCATCCAGGCTGGTGGAGCGCAAGAGCCGCCCGGCCCAGGTGAGGCGCTGCTCGTCCGGCAGCACCTGTCCGTTCGCGTCCGTGGCCTCCAGCATCGTGCGGAACTTGAGGACGGTGAACAGCTGGCCATTCTTCCCCGGGCGCCGCTGCCGGAAGAGGACGGGGCCGCCCATGGTCAGACGGACGAACAGCCCCGTGGCGGCCATCACGGGGGAAAGGCATATCAGTCCCACTCCTGCCGCCACCACGTCGATGCACCGCTTGAGGAACAGCCCGGTTCCTGCCTGTCTTTGCATGGGGACGTCGCTCCTTGAAGTCGGAAAGGCTAGAAATCCTTTCAGTCCTCCACCACGACCCCTGGGACTCATCCTGTTGTCGGCTCCCGTGCATCCACGGGGCCCGCTGGGGCGGTCCGAAGCGCTTGCGCGGGCTCCGGGGCCGTCAGCCGCCGCCAGACGCGCAAGGTCAGCCAGACGCTGCACGCGAGTTCCGACACCCACCCCAGCCCC